>JASJDX010000540.1 GCA_030064975.1 Pleurocapsa sp. MO_192.B19 | reverse complement strand
ATTACCCTCAACGGATTTTAAATCCGCAGCGTCTACCAATTCCGCCATACCCCCTAGTATGGTTTAGTTGAAAAAGTACTTTCAACAAAGACTAATATATCATACAGTATTGATATAGAAGAGTGCAATTTAATGCATAGAATAAAAATATTAGACATTTTCTAGGAATAAAAACGATTATGCTACTGACAGAAACTAATCTAGTTGCCTTGTTATATCTAGTTCTGAGTGGCACATATCTTTTGGTGCTACCCGCTTTAGTTTACTTTTATCTCAAAAACCGTTGGTATGTTGCTAGTTCCATAGAACGATTGATTATGTATCTTTTTGTATTCTTGAGCTTTCCAGGAATGCTGTTATTCAGTCCTTTTCTTAACTTTCGTCCTAAACGTCGTAAATTAAAGGCTTAATATACATACATACATAAGTACTATGCGTAGAATTGATGCCCTTGGTATTAGTCTTGGCGTTTTTATTGCGGCAGGGCTAATTTATGTCATGCTACAGGTGTTTGGCGTTGATGGAATTAATGCAGGGATTTGGACTCAAACTTTATTAGTTGTTGGGTTAATTGCTTGGTCTTTGACCTACTTATTTAGGGTTGGCACAAAAAACATGACTTATAATCAACAACTTAAAGACTATGAAGAAGCTGTTATGCAAAAGCGCATTGAAGAGATGTCTCCTGAAGAATTGACCAAATTACAACAAGAACTTGAGCAAGAGAAAAAGTCTCAAACACCTAAACAGTCTTAAAATTATACAAGTTTTCATCGCAAATATTAAGTTAACTTTTCCTAATGAACTCTGTTGCTCGTCGTTTTCAACATCTAAAACAAAATTCTGAATGCGCTCTAATTCCTTTTATTACTGCTGGAGATCCAGATTTAGAGACGACTGCTAAAGCTATAGAAGTTTTGGCTCAAAATGGTGCAGACATGATTGAGTTGGGTGTTCCCTATTCCGATCCTCTAGCAGATGGTCCGACAATTCAGGCAGCAGCTACTAGAGCTTTACAAAAAGGAGTCCAACTAGAAGATGTTTTAGAAGTAGTCAAAACCGTAGAAAGCAAAATTGAAGTTCCGATTATCTTATTTACCTATTACAATCCAATTTACTATCGTGGTGTTAAGTCTTTTCTGAAACAAATAAAAGATGCAGGAATTAGCGGTTTGGTTGTTCCCGATCTGCCTTTAGAAGAAGCTGAAGTACTACTTAAGCCAGCAGCAGAAATGGGGATTGAGGTAACTTTACTTGTTGCCCCCACGAGTTCTCAAGCAAGAATTGAAGCGATCGCCGCCAAATCTCAGGGCTTTATTTATTTAGTCTCAGTAACTGGAGTAACAGGGGTTCGCTCCCAAATGGCAACAGATGTCAAAGATCTGCTGGCAGATTTGCACAACACAACAAATAAACCTATCGGAGTTGGTTTTGGTATCTCTAACCCCGAACAGGCAAAACAAGTTAAGGATTGGGGTGCAGATGCAGTGATTGTTGGTAGTGCCGTAGTTAAACGTCTAGCAGAAGGAACTCCAGAATCTGGACTAAAGGCGATCGCTGAATTCTGCCATTCTTTAAAACAAGCAATCTTGTCGTAAATTAATCATGATTCACCATTATCATTAGTTTTTGGAGGCAAAAGAGAATTGGGTAAATCGTCAAAATTTTGTTTAATCGCTCTACAAAATTCTTTCATTTGAGCAACTGTCATAGTTGGTTCAGCTTGTCCTTTTTCCCAACGACGAATAGTAGAAACTGCTACACCGATCTCTCGGGCTAATTGTTCTTGAGATAGTTTGACATTCAATCTCAATCTTTTAAATGGAGAATTAGTTTCTTGATGCTGAGATTTTTTGGGTCTTGTCATGATGTTTGTGGAACGGTTAATTACGATAGAACAGTTTGAGCCAAGTTTTAAACAACAAAAAATGCATATTGAAATTGCATAAAATCAGCAAGTTTCAACAATTTGATTGAAATTGGTAAGCTAATATAAAACTAATAAGTAATATTAGTTGATTTTAATTAGAAAATTTGCCTAGGTTAGCAATTCAATATTTCATTGCTGTGTAACTTAAATAAAAATAATTACTTAGTAATAAAATATAGAGTATAAAGTGATTCTCTAGAAATAAAATTATTAACTTTAAGACAATAATCTAAAATTTCCAGAGACCTAAACGCTCAATTTGAGAGAATTGTGCGCTCAAATTGAGAGATTGATACGCTTGATTTATACGCTCAATTTTGTCCCATACTAACAGAAAAAAAAAATAATACTATTCGCAAAAACACCGAAATTTATAGATAATAAAAATTGTTTTTTGTAGCCGTTTGAGTCAATATAATATTTGAAAAAAGGTTGCCTATTGAATGATTAAAAATATAACCCAAAAAAAAAAATTTCAGTAATTTTTCTGAAGCTAATTTGATATTTTATTGTTAATAAAGATTCACTGAGACAATTAAATTATCGAGCTTTTATATAGTAATTCTCCCCAATTTACAGAGTAATGAATAATATTTTAGCTATTATAAATCAGCCAAACATTTGTTTCTCACATCCTGTTAAGAATTGCTGTAAATTGAGGCAATTATTTCAACTGCCTCAAAACAACTAATTATTGATAATTAACAATACGTGCAAAATTACTAGGTTCTAAGCTTGCTCCGCCTACCAATGCTCCATCAATTTCTGGCTGGGACATGATTTCGTTAATATTCTCTGGTTTCACAGAGCCACCATATTGAATGCTTACATTCTGATTATCTAATTGCTGACGAATAATACCAATAACACGATTGGCTTCTGTAGATTCGCAAGTATCTCCTGTACCTATTGCCCAAATTGGTTCATAGGCAATAACTAGATTGTTTTGATCTACTCCGACTAAATCTTGTTTGATTTGATTGGTAATAATATTTTCAGTCTCACCAGCATCTCTTTGTTCTTTGGTTTCACCGACACAAAGAATTGGTTTTAATCTGTATTTTTGGGCTGTTTTAAGCCTTAAGTTTACTGTTTCATCTGTCTCTCCAAAATACTGCCGTCGCTCACTGTGACCAATGATTACATAACTAACACCGATTTCTGTCAGCATTTCTCCTGATATTTCTCCAGTGTATGCACCCTCAATCTCCCAGTGAATATTTTGAGCCCCCAACATTACTCTACTGCCATGTAAATTTTTAGACATCACAGCAAGAGAGGTAAACGGCGCACATAAAACGATTTCTCTATCTTCGTTAGTATTTTCAGTTTTTGATTTAAATTCTTGCACAAACCTCAAGGACTCCTCTTGGTTTTTATGCATTTTCCAGTTGCCTGCAATAACTATTTTTCGCACAATGTAAAAACATCTTTAAATTCTCTGCAAATCTAAGTTTAAGGCTTTGAGGGGGATTAAGGCTAGGTTATGAGATAGACAGTCAATCTAAAATAAAAAAACAATATTTAATAACAATATTTAATATTTAATATTTAATCTGCAGCCGAAACGAGACTAAAAGCTATTAATAATCAAAAGCTAACCAATACAATTACCTACTACAACCTACTGAACTATAATTGGATAATCAGGAGTAGGATTTAAAGGGCAACTAAAAACATATTTACCAGTTGTGAGCGTTATTTCGTAGTCTTTGGTTGTGCCTTGAGTTAAGCCTCCACCACTAACTTTGGGTAAGCTAACCTTTCTAATTCCTTCTCCTCTTAGATAAAAACCCAGTGGATAAGGAACGTTAGAGTTAGTGACGCGAAAAATATACTTTCCAGGTTTTAGCTCTAAGGTTTTAAATTCCAACTTTCTGCTAGACAAAGTTTCGGAATTGATTTTGATGCAGTCTTCTGCGTTTTTAGATTGGTATTGGTAGTTTTTTGCTTCAACTTCTAAAAATTGACAACCAGTCTGAGTTAGTTCGACTACAGTCGCTTCAGCAGGTTGATTTGATTGAACTTCATTAGAAGATTCACTAGAGGAGTCAGTTGTTACCTGAGTACTTGTTGAACAAGCAGCTAGAACAATCACTAGTAAGGTACTACTTAGGAGATTTATCTGTTTTAGTTTCATTATTCGCGATTGGTTGTACTGGTGCGCAAAACGCGATCACTCTTTCGTTAATTTTTTCTTCAAGTTTCAGCTTCAATAATTAAAAAACATTTAAATTATTAATCAATGAGCTTGAATAAAAAAGGAGAACTGAGAGTATGGCAATAGCGAAGTGCGTACTCCCTAAATTCTCTCTTCACAATTTTTAACTAAATTGTTGATTATTATTGACCAGCGCAAGGGTTAGCACCAGCACAAGGGTCAACACCAGCGCAAGGGTTAGCACCAGCACAAGGATCAACTTCAGTTGCGTCGCCACCAGCGTCAGTTTCTCCAGCACAAGGAGTCGCACAAGAAGTTACTAAGCCCAAGCTTAAAACTGTGGTAGCCAACAAAGTTGCAAGATATTTAACTTTCATAATTTTCTCCTGTTGAAAATTTAAATTGAGATTATTTTACTAAAACAAATTAACAACTGTTCCTAGTTCAGGATTAATCTAACCAAATATTTGAGAATTTTCTGATAAGGTTTTCTTGCTCTTATTTAAATTTAAGCAAAACTTTGGCAATTGATGGTTTATTCGGCGCATAATTTATGTTTCTCAAGATTTATACTCTTTTTAAGTATTTCTTTCTTTAAATTCCTTTGGTTCTTTGGCATTATGAACGGGCAAGTATTTCAAAATATGAACGATGGAACTTATTCAACAACTAACTCAAAATCTTGGAGTTGATGACAATCAAGCAAAAGGTGGTGCTGGATTGATTTTTAAAATGGCCCAGGAAAAACTGGGAGATAGTGAATTTACTCAATTAGTCAGTGCTGTGCCTGCTGTAAGTAATTTAATTGGGGAAGCTCCTACTGTTGGTGGTGGACTTGCTGGTGCAATCGGCGGACTTACTAGTGCTATGGGAGGTGGTGGTCAGTTGGCTAATATGGCAGCTTTAGCTGGTGGTTTTAGTCAACTAGGCTTAAATCCTGGTATGGCTACCAAGTTTGTACCCATTATTTTGTCTTTTGTACAAAGCGAAGGTGGAGAACAGGTTAGAAGTCTGCTAGCGGGAGTTTTGAAATAAGTTTTAATTTCCTAAATTTTACCTCAGAGAGTGTTTGTTAAATAATAATAAAGAAGAAAGTCGATAATACCGTTGATGGTTTTTCAGACAAATCATTTACGTTAGCATTATGCGGTTAGCCAAAAATAAATAAAAGGGGAAAAATTCAGGTATTTTTTC
>JASJDX010000539.1 GCA_030064975.1 Pleurocapsa sp. MO_192.B19 | reverse complement strand
TAATACAAAATTTAATCTTAAGAAACTTTAAAAGCTTCAAAGATAAATTAAATCTGAAAAAACTCCTGAATTATACGAATTGTGAGCCGAATCGCCCTAGAATAGAGATTTAGTTTAACTAGACAACGTTAACGAGATAATCTAGATCATAAGGAAATAAAAATGTAACTTAAATATCGGCAATTTAACTTAAACAAGGAGTGTATATTAATTTGGAAACTAATAAAGAGAAGATTTTAGTAGTCGATGATGAAGCTAGTATCCGTCGCATTCTAGAAACCCGTCTTTCTATGATAGGGTACGATGTGGTAACTGCCGCAGATGGAGAGGAAGCTCTAGAAACTTTCCGTACTGCTGAACCTAGCCTAGTAGTTTTAGACGTGATGATGCCCAAGCTAGATGGCTATGGTGTCTGTCAAGAATTGCGTAAAGAATCGGATATTCCCATTATTATGTTAACGGCTTTAGGAGACGTTGCCGATCGCATTACGGGTTTAGAATTGGGTGCAGATGATTATGTGGTTAAGCCTTTCTCCCCTAAAGAATTAGAAGCCAGAATCCGTTCTGTCTTGCGCAGAGTTGAGAAAAACGGTGCGCCTGGTATTCCCAGTTCAGGAGTAATTCATGTTGGTTCAATCAAAATCGACACCAACAAACGCCAAGTTTATAAAGGGGATGAGCGTATTCGCTTAACTGGGATGGAATTTAGCCTACTAGAATTATTGGTTAGTCGTTCTGGCGAACCTTTCTCCCGTTCAGAAATTTTACAAGAAGTTTGGGGTTATACTCCTGAACGTCATGTAGATACCCGCGTGGTAGATGTACACATTTCTCGTTTGCGTGCCAAGTTAGAAGACGATCCTAGCAATCCTGAACTAATTTTAACTGCTAGAGGAACTGGATATTTATTTCAACGCATTTTAGAAGCAGGAGAAGAGTAAACAACCATTTAATAACCATTTAAAGATCGATTATCAATAGCTAAAAAATTGATAATTGATCCTGGCTCACTGATAATTGTAAAGATGAGTAAATATGATGCTAATCGCATATTAAGGTTGCTACCGATCTTCGCTGGAGGATTAGGTGGGTTGTTGTTGTTGGTTAATCGTCTCCTGACTGCACAGATAACTGATTCTCAGGCACGTTCAGACGCTTTAGGGGTAATTGAAGGAGCAGTCTTGATTTTGGTGGGTTTACTCTGGCAACAGATTCAAGCAAAACCTCCCGATAGTGTAACTTTAGTTGGTGAAACTGGCTTAGAATTTGCCCCCGAACTCTCAGAAGAAGCTAAAACCGAATTAGCTTGGGCTTCTCATCTATTATTAACTAATACTGTAACGCGATCGCTAGTAGTTTATTACGATGAGCAAACCCTCCTGCGACGGGGTGTTTTAGGCGCAAATTCTCAAGTAAAGCCAGGAGCAATTGTGCAACGAGTTTTATCTAAGCAAAAGCCTGTTTACTTAGTAAATCTTAATCTTTATCCAGGTAAAGTCGAGTTTGACTATTTGCCAGAAAATACTCAAGGATTAATCTGTCAGCCGATTGGCGAGCGGGGAGTCTTAATTTTGGGGGCAAATGCTCCTCGTAGCTACACTAAGCAAGATGAAAAATGGATCGAAGGTATTGCCGATAAATTAGCCGTCACTTTGAATCGGTAATGCTGATTGAAATTTTGAAATATTCTTTAAATATTATTTTAATTAGTGGCTTGTTGATCTTCTGAAACTGCGGGGAGACTAGAAACTTCAGTATTATTACTTTCTAAAACGCTAGCTTGATTAATTAGAGTAGCAGTTTGAGTTAAAACATCAGGAGTTACAGAATCTGGCTGACGAAACATAGCCAAAAGTCCTTTTTCATAATTAGATGCGATCGCCAAAAAAGCTCCTCCCAAAATATAAATTGGTAACGGTAACATAAACTGTTTGAGCCAAATACTAAATTCCGTCAAGACAAATAAAATCGCTACACCAATTAACCAAGCTTTAATCATTGCTTTTCCTACTTCCTAACACCAAAAAATTATCAAATAGAAACTAGTAGAGTGTCAAGATTAATTTGAAGGGTAAATTTTGGTAAATATCTCCCTTTGCTTCCCCTGCTCCCCCTGCTTGTCTCAACCCATCAATTCAAAGTTGACAGACAACTAGGTGACAGCTTCCGCTCGCTTTACGCCACTAGGTTTTCGAGAGCGAAAAAGTTAGCTAGTTGTGACAGGATATTGTACCTCAAAACTAGAGTTGGTGCTTTCAGGCTATTCCTTTTAGTTCTTTGCTCTATCTGGATTACGGCGTTGATCACTCCGTCTCGATAGCCTCTTCACTACCGGCTTTTCGTCAATAAACTTCTGTGAACCTCCGATTAAGAAGCACTTCAGGCCCCACTTAATCTGTTCAGCCACATTGACAATCAACCAGTCTAGGCGTGGGTAAACTGCTTTGTCTGGCTCGTAGCCATACTCAACTAGCAGTTCTCCCAGCATCCGCTCTACTGTCCAAATTTCCCTGGATTTGAGTTGCTCTCGGTATACTCCCACTCTCTCTAAGGTTAGTGGCTTGAGAGTTAGATCTTTCCACTCTGCTTCTGCATCTACATAGCCCCGCTCCTTTCGCTCGTAAAAGCGGAGCATTCTCGACTCAAATTCTTCTCCGAGAAAGGCACATATCCTTCTCAACTCTTGCTCGGGCTGCGTCACCAGTAATTCGTACTGCACCCCAAGAAACTGCTTCAAACCTAAATGCTTTTCGCTCTCCTTAAGCTCGCCCAGAACCTGGCGACAGTACATTGCAGCAGGCATCGCCGATTTAGCTGTCCACCAGACTTGACGCTTGAGAGAAACAACGACATCTCGTGGGTCTCGGTAGATATGAATAAACTTGGCTTTTGGGAACAACTCAAGGATCCGACCAACTTTTCGCCAATTGCCAATTGTTTTCTCTCCAATCGTGACCTTGCCGCTCCCCGCTGACAGTTGCCAAAGCAGCCATAAGAAAATCTCCCGCGCCGAGCGCATACCTCCCCGCACTAACTCACAGAAAACCTCACTGTTGATTTCCAACGCTGACCACCACCAGTATTGGGTGCAATAGTGGAGATACTCATTGAGCTCATTGTCTGACAGAGGATCGCTGAAATGAATTGCTGGCTCCAAATTCGTGAAGAACCCAACTTCTAGCGGAACCAATATTCGCGAGTGCTCAGACAACATCGATTGTAATAGTGTAGTACCACATCTACCAGTACCGATAATGAAAAATAAACCTGATTCTAAAGTTTCCCAATCACCCAGCATAGTGTTTTCCCCATAACTACTGAGCTAGATCGCCATCACAACCAATCAAGCGTTCAAGGGGTATAGCAACGAGTGCGCACACTCTACCATCATATCAAGGATTTCCCTGGTCGGCATTGGCGGCACTTTGCTAGCGATCGCGTTTAGTTATCTCTCAACGATGCCATCAACAGCGATCGCCAGCGAAATTATTTCTTCAAACCGCCTATAAGTACATCATTAAATCTTAAGAAAAATTAACAGCTAAAAAGCTTACAAACAATGGATTTCAGCCAACGGGGTTACTTTGAACCACTGGCTACTCCCGTACTAAGAGACGAGATATTATCCTAATAGAAGCGGGCAAAAATCAACGGGCTATTTTATGAAGAGCAAGAGCTTCGATTTCAGCCACTACTACACCTACTCAGAACTAGTCAACTACCTACAGGTTTTAGAGTCGGCTTATCCTCACTTGCTAAGTCTAGAGGTTATCGGTAAGAGTTATGAAGGACGGGATCTCTGGCTTGCCATCCTCACTCATCAGGAGATCGCAGGTCCATTGGAAAAACCAGGCTATTGGATTGACGCTAATACCCATGCAGGGGAAGTCACTGGCTCTGCCGTTGCCCTTTACATCATTTATCATCTGCTGACCCAATATCAGCAAGACGACCAAGTTACTCGTCTGCTAGAGAATTACACTGTCTATATTCTGCCTCGTTTGGCTGTTGATGGTGCCGAAAAATATCTGACTACTCCCTACAGTTTGCGTTCTAGTGTTCGTCATTACCCCGATTCCGACCAACGAGACGGACTCTATCCAGAAGATATCAATGGCGACGGTCTAATTTTACAGATGCGAATCAAAGATGAGTGTGGTGCTTGGAAAGTATCTGAGTTAGATCCAAGAGTAATGGTGCATCGAGAACCTGCTGAATTTGGCGGTACTTACTACACCCTGCTACCAGAAGGATTAATTCGTAATTACGACGGCTACAAGATTGAGTTAGCACCGCCTCTTTTTGGGATGGATTTCAATCGCAACTATCCCTATCAATGGGTGAGCGAAGACAAGCAAAAAGGAGCAGGGGATTTTCCCCTGTCTGAGCCAGAAACCCGTGCCGAAGCGGAATTTTGGCATCAGCATCCTAATATCAACGGTTTTTTAACCTATCATACTTACGGAGGAGTTATCCTGCGTCCTTACAGCACTCATCCTGACGACCATTTTTCCTTTGAAGACCTAGAAATTTACCAACTCATTGGGGAAAAGGGAACTTCTATTACTGGCTACGATTGTATTTCTGTCTATCATGACTTTCGCTACAATCCTCAACAAGTAACCAATGGTGCTATGGATGATTATAGTTACGATCGCTTCGGTTGGTTTGGTTTTACTGTTGAGCTGTGGGATCCAGCTGTAGCTGCGGGAATTGAAAAAAAAGATTATGTTAGCTGGCGTAGGTTTCGTCCTGTGGCAGACGAGCTGAAGTTAATGGACTGGAACGACGAAAAACTAGGAGGTTCTGGCTTTATCGACTGGCAGCCGTTTGAGCATCCCCAGTTAGGAACTGTAGAAATTGGCGGTTGGGACCTTAAAAGAGTCTGGCATAATGCTCCGGCTGAATATTTACCAGAATTATGCGAGAAACACTGCCGCTTTGCTATTGCTCATGCTTTGATGTCTCCCCGTTTAACTGTGGCTCGCACAGCAGTGACTTATCAGGGAAGCGATATCTATCATGTAGTAGTGCAATTAGAAAACCAGGGCTTTTTGCCTACCTATACTAGTAAGAAAGCACAAGAGCGTGCCTGTGTCAAACCCATTGAGATGAGCCTATCTTTGCCAGAAGAAGCCAGTTTAATCGGCGGTCAACTAAAGCAGGAAATCCCTCATCTAGAAGGACGTTCAAATAAGGCGAAAAAGAATTTAGCTCAAGGGTCTGACTATCGTTGCCATGTAGAGTGGGTGCTCAAAGCCACCCCAGGTAGTGAGCTTCAAATCA
>JASJDX010000538.1 GCA_030064975.1 Pleurocapsa sp. MO_192.B19 | reverse complement strand
TAGCTAGTACTAACAACCGTGCGGTTAACAATGTCGAAACTCTTCTAGCCGAACAATTCGACAATGACTTTTTCTATTTATCTCAAGCAGGAGAAGATAGAGATAGCTTGAGAAAGAAAGTTTTACCAAAATTACAAACTGCTCTTAACTGGTTGAATGAAACGACGTTTGAGCAAGCTGAGTGGGAGCAAGCCAAAGAACAGTTATTGTCGGCGGTCAGAGAATTTCAATCTCATCAGGAGCAGGCTGAACTAGAGCAAAAACAACGAGTGCTAGATGAACAACAATTAGAGCAGAATCGAGCCGATATCGAGGAATTAACTCAAGCAATTGAAGCGATACAGAGCGAACAACGGCAGTTATCATCAAATGAAGATATCGACTATTCTCAGTTTCCCCGTGATGCAATTGAAAGAATTGCTAGGGCTCTAGAATCAGCTTGGAGAGCGTTGCCTCCTGAAACTAAACAACCCCGTTCTTGGTATCGAAAATTAGGCAATTGGCTATTATCAGTGTGGCGGTTTTTCAAGGGGCAAACGGAGCGAGCTATTATTTCTCGCCTCAACCAAAGTATTAAAGAAGATGTTGTCAAGACTAAAAATACTCCCTTTCCCATAGAATTAATTCTCAATCGCCAGCATTTAGAATATTGGCGTTCGGAAGTTTCTCAGCAGCTTACTGCTGCCTCCCAATGGCAACAAAGATGGTTACTAAAACAGCGCAACCATTCTCAGTTAAAAACCATTGAACAACAGATAGTCTCCCAACAACACCTACAACAACAAGTCCAGAAAAGAATAGCTAGCTATTCTGACCTTGACTTTAGCAGTCGCTTTTATACTGACTATCATCAACTTCAAGTCCAATTATTTGAGCTATCTTGGCAATTTCAGCTTCAAGAGGCATTACGAAGAAAAGAAGAAATTATCGCGAATATCCGAACTTACATTGGCGTGTTAAATGGTGAATGGGAAATAAAACGTCAATTCAAGCGAAATTGGCACTCCGTTTACCGCGATATCAGCCTTCTGTTCCCCGTTTTTCTCAGTACCTTACAGTCTCTGCGTCGTTTGTTTCCCGAACTCCACAATGGCTGCATTGACCGAGCGATAGTCGATGAAGCGGGTCAGATTACCCCGCATCAGCCCTTTCCCTTGTTAGTACGCAGTCGCCGAGCCCTGTTCCTGGGAGACCCCTGGCAACTAGAGCCTATTGTTCCCTTAAGCGATTCAGATAAAGACCTATATCGAGCCAAAGCGTTTTTTGCCCGACAACTGACGGATGCTGACTACGACTGCTATAGTCCTACTGCTCTTTCTGCCTATCACCGAGCAGCTGGAGGTAGTGGACGAGTAGGAGATTTGGGGAACGGAATTATTCTCAAATATCATTATCGCAGCGTTCCAGAGATCGCTCGTTTTATTTCTCAACTCTGTTATCCAGAGATGATTATCAAAACATCGCCCTCGCCTTCGCTGTTGGGAGCTAACCTAATTGCTTGTCATGTAGAAGGTAAATTGACAGACCATGTTAACCAAGCAGAAATTGAAGTAGTTAAAGTCTTAATTAAAGAATTACTCGAAGCAGGATACAGTCTCAACTCGAATGACAATTCACATACTATTGGGGTAATTTCCCCTTACCGCCGTCAAGCAGACGCTTTAACTAATTCATTACGGTCACGTTGGTCAGATTTTCCTACTAACAGTATGGGTACGGTTCATACTTTCCAAGGAGGGCAAAAATCAGTAATAATTCTTTCTACCCGTCAATGTGATTCAAAGGATAGTCTTTGGTTTATCAATCGTCGCCCCAATTTGCTCAACGTTGCGGTCAGCCGTGCCAGAGAACTCTTTATTTTGGTGGGTAATTTAAAGCTACTCAGAGAGGGAGAATATAGCAAATTGTTAGTCGAATATATCGAGCAATTCGGAGAAATACGTTCTTTTTAACTCAGAAATTCTTTTCTTTTAGCCTGTTGTAGCGTAGCGGTTAGAGTGGCTGCGGACAGATTAGCTCGAAACGTGCGCTAGTGTGCTTTCTACCCGCGTCGCTCTTAACAACAGGCAGACAGGGGGGTTTGGGGGGCAGTATGCACCCCAAGTATTTATTAAGTTTGTTAAAAATTGATGATATAGTGAGAGTCAACAAAACACATCTTTTGTTGCTTTATGAACCTGAAAATTATGCGACAAACCAACGCCACAATTGACTCGGAAATTATCGTGTCTTGGTTGTCGGATAAGTCAAAGAGTTCTCGTATTACCTATGGTTCTGCGGTGAAGCAGTTTTTGACCTTTACTAGTAAGACTTTGGCTGAAGTTAGGGTAGAGGATATTCAGCAATGGGTCAGATCCTTTGAGTTGAGGAACTATTCTCCCTACACCATTAAAGTAAAAATCTGCACCATCAAAAGTCTTCTGACCTATTGTTACGAGGTGGGTTATTTGCCCACTAATGTAGGCAAGCGGGTCAAACCCCCCAATCCCAAACAGGGTCTGAGTCAGCGCATCTTGGATAATCGTGAGGTGGAGAAGCTGATCTCGGCAACTTCTCCAGGGCGCGATTGCCCGAAGGGCACTGCGCTTGGAGAGCGCAATCGCCTGTTATTTTCGCTGATTTACGCTTGTGGGTTGAGAGTAAGTGAGATATGTGCGTTAACTTGGTCTGACTTGACTCCTCGCGGCGATGGGGGTCAGGCTTTAATTTACGGCAAGGGACAAAAGAGTCGGATAGTTTTAATTCCTGAGGGTTTGTGGCAGAGGTTGATGGAGTTGCCCCGTAGCGAGAAGACAGATGCCGTATTCTATAGTTATCGCCACAAACCATTAGATAGAACCTGGGTACACAAGCTGATTAAAAAGGCTGCTGAAAAAGCTGGTGTCAACAGTAACGCATCATCCCACTGGTTAAGACATAGCCATGCTACCCATGCTCTTGAGGGGGGATGTGACCTACATTTGCTACAACAATCTCTGGGACACGCAGATTTAGGGACTACGCAGAAATATCTTCATGCTCGTCCCGACCAGGGAAGTAGTCAGCATTTATCTAATAATCTGTGGTAGGAGAATATCAGGGGCGGAAACGTAAGAGCAAGGGAATAAAGCTTTCCTTAACCTAGATTATCATGAAGGGAATATGTGCGAACCCACACTCAAATGAGTTACCAAAAAAAAGGGACTGGAAACAAATTGTAAACAACAGCTATAAATGTAGAGCGACAGAACAGTAAGCTTTGACCCACTCACCCCCAATACGCTAACGCTAAATTAGGGGGATTCAGGGTTCAGACAGCGATTGCATCCTGAAGACGACTTACATCACCTAACCCCAAGGTTGAAGCCCCAACCTTATAAATTACTCGGCTGCTATTATTAGAGTCACGACCATGCTTAGTCGAGCAACCTGGACAAACACAATAGCGTTCATTCAAACCGATTTCGTCAAGAATTGGGGTTTGGTGGATTCAGTTAAGACATAGGGCAAGAAATACGTCGATGGATGAGGCAATGACTGAACCAACAGAAGCGATATTTGACAGAACTAAGTTAGAAGATAGCAGACCAGCTCTTTACGAGTTGCTAGCTGCTCTGCGGCGCGTCGACCGACTGTTGAAGAAGGCAATGGTCGTAGCGCGGGCAGCCTACGGCTCGAAGGCATCGGCTGATGCCTATCGAGGCTTCTACATTGACCAGGAGACGGTGGAGCGCTCCCTAGCTCGCGAGCCAGGAGCACCTCCGTTTCAGGTTCAGGGTGAAGGAGCTGAGGACCTCTTACCTAGCTTTGGGGACGAGACCTCTCGGCTAGTCTGGCTTGCACGGGCTTTTGGCCTGTCTGACTTTGAGCTAGACTTGATTTTGATTGCCCTAGCGCCCGAACTCGACCTGCGCTATGAGCAGGTTTATGCCTACCTCCAAGATGACGTGACTCGCAAGCGACCCAGCTTAGACCTGGCTCTCAATTTGCTTTGTTCGTCGGCAGCAGAAAAGCTGGCTCGGCGCGATCGCTTTTCACCGAATGCCCCGTTAATCCGACAGGGGTTGCTCCACCTAATTCCTGCCCCCGATCGAGTAGAGCCAGCAGAACTCGCTTATTTTCTGAAGCTGGACAACCAGATCCTCAGCTTGTTGTTAGCTCGGGAGGGACTAGATCAGCGACTAGCTTTATTTTGCCAGCTGGTCGAGCCGACTGCCTATTTAGACGAGCTGCCGCTGAATCCTGAAACCAAGGAAAACCTGGCGGCATTGGTCGTCCAAGCAGAGGAAGGTCAGCAGCCGCTAAAATTCTATTTTTATGGTCCGCAGGGTGCTGGCAAGCGTCGTACTGCCGAGGCTCTAGCAAGTGAGGTTGGTATGCTGTTGTTGGCGGCCGACCTAGCCCAAGCACTAAGGGTCAAGGCAGACTTTGAGCAGGTCTTAAAACCCACCTTCCGCACGTCAAAGTGTAGTATTGAGCAAGAGCACAAAAATGAGCAGTCGATTGTCAAAAAATTAGGTCAAAGTACTTAATAGAAACGTCGTTCGCGAATAAAAATCGCGAACGACGTTTTCTTGGCTCAACTTATTATCATTAGTTATTATTTATTGAGAATAAAAGAGCGTTAAAACTTGGTATTTGGGATTTTCAAAATACAGATATGAATTGATTTCAGATTAGCTAAAACTTACTCGACTACCCAGATAAAATATAATATTTTTGACAAGATAATGGAAAAAACTTTAACGTAAATTGACGTTCATTACTTAAATTAGAAACTTGTTTGACTCCTTGAAATTTTACTACGTGAATCCCTTGAAAACATTGAAATATCCAACGTAGTGTGGGTCTTTCAGTCAGCTTACCTAACTGATTTTTAATACCTGTTTTTGCTGTTTGTAACCCTTTACGTATCTGTCTCTGTCAAGCGCGAATAAACTAAAAGACATAATCCCATAAGCATGGCCATAGTTTCAACTCTTTGAGGATTTTTCAAGAAGACACGTTTCACGCAAAAAATAAAGGGTCTTTGAGGAAAGCAAACCCCCTTTCTGGAGCTTGTTGTTCTTTGTATTTTTTCAGGATATCATCTGCTCTAAACGAATTATTATCTAGTTTATTGGTGGCAATAATAAATCTTCCTGCTCTTCTTTTTAATGAGGTTATTTGCTGGTTATCTGATTGAACTTCAGTCGTTATGTTATATTTTTGGGTTGATTTTTGGGTGACTATGGACTCACGGTTCGCTTATTTGAGAAACAATAAAGGAAATAAAGAAGATAGAATCAAGTAACAGCAGTTGTTTGAGAGATTAAAGTCAATT
>JASJDX010000065.1 GCA_030064975.1 Pleurocapsa sp. MO_192.B19 | reverse complement strand
AAATGCAACTTGCGAAACTGAGTCGTTTGATAACAGCGATTTTCGATAATTAATTTCTCTCCTTCGAGACTTCCCTCTACATAACCCAAATCTTCGGGTATTTTATAGGGTGATAAAGTCAAATACTGTGACCAATGTCTTTCAATACAGTTGGCTAGTTGACTAATCAGTGGGTGTTGATGCTGTCTGAGAGAGGAAGGGATAGTTGCAACCATTTTTTTTGCAGGATAAGGGATAAAAGCTATTAGCTAAGAGCTATTAGCTAATAGCTCTTAGCCAAAATTACTAATCACTCTGCCGATTTATTGGAGTCATCAGCATTGTTTTCTGCAACCTCACTGGACTTTTGAAAGCTATCGAGGGGTTGAATATTAACGATTGTTCCACCCATTTTGCCAATGCGCTGCATTTCCTCATTCATGCGATTATAAGGAACAGGAACAAAAACATTACTACTACTACGAAAAGGATAACTGTTGCTATCATTAGTGTCGCTTTGCTTTAATCCTGTTACTTCATAAACAAAAACTCTATTTTTGGCTGGAGAACCAGATCTCCCACTAATTAAGAAATTACCCAACATAATATTTATTACCTCCTTGAATAATTAGGGCGTGAAGACTTGAGGTTAGAGAATAGGGAAGAGCAGCTTACTACTTTTTACTTCATCTTTCATCCTTTATCCCTCATCCTTTAGCTTTATGCCAAAGTGACACTAGCAACCTTACCGCCCATTTTGTTGATTCTTTGCAGGGTTGGTGTTAGCTGTTCGTAGGGAACTAATAACGCCCGACTTGCACGACGCACTTTGGGATATCTAGCCAAACTCATACCTGCTATTTCCACGCGATAGATACGACCTTCCTTGTTAGAATTTCTAAAAGTGCGTTCTGGGGTAACACCTTTGCTAGAATCTCGATAAGCCCAGCCAGGCGCACCACCAGAAGGGGCAACTACTGCCGAAGCATTATTGGTTGCTAACTCTTTAGCCAGACGGGATGGTTTGCCAGCTACCTGAGAGCGATCGCTGTTGGCATAACCGCGATATAGTTGGAACATCCGCGTAAAGCCGACAGTTTTCTGCTGGGTTTGGGTGGCAAAACCTCTGTAGTAGGGAACGATATTATCGCCAAAGCTTTCTTCGTATTCCGCCGAATCAATATAGTCATCGATATCGGCTTCAAAACCTTTATTTTGATAGAGATCGAGATGATAAATTACCTCAGACTCATCATAGGGAGCGCGACCTAATAAATGCTTGAGATTCAATTCAATGACTCTGGTTTGGAAGTTGTCATAAAGAAATTTTTTCTTATACAGTTCCGACTTAGCCACCGCTCTGACAAAATCCCGTACTGTAATCGAACCATTACACAGTAAAGATTCTGTTGCCGTCAGACGCTCGGACAGCATAATGTAATCGTTACCCAAAACTTGCCGATAAACGGCGTTAATCACCGCCTTAGCATCTTCTTGCGTCCAGTTGGGACGTAATTCTAAAGGTTTGGAATCTTTAAAAGCAGAAACTCCCAAACGAGATGCTGCTGTTGTAATTGCCACTTACTATTCTCCTGATTATTAATTGAAATTAAGCGTTGCTAAGACTCAAAACCCGACATCCTTGTTTATTAAGTTTTTGCAGGGTTGCTGAAAGTCTTTCGTAAGGAACGACGTATTCTTGCAAACTACGACGTATTTGGGGAGCGCGTCCGATTGCACCTTTAGTTACCCGCAATCGATATAAACCGCCTCGTTCAGTGGTAGTTGTACCAGATAGCGAACCATTTCCGCCTGGACTCTGGACAGGAGTTGCTGTATTACGAGCCAAATCGTATGTCAAGCGAGGGCTACCTGTATTACCTTGAGCGCGATCGCTATTGGCATAGCCGCGATACAGTTGGAACATACGAGTAAAACCGACAGTTTTCTGCTGGGTTTGGGTAGCAAAACCCCGATAGTAGGGAACGATGTTTTCACCAAAGTTTTCTATGTATTCCGTTGAGTCGATATAAGAATCAATATCCACTTCAAAACCTTCATTTTGATAGATATCTAGATGCTCGATAATCTCAGATTCATCATAGGGAGCGCGACCAAGGAGATGCTTGAAATTTAACTCAATAGTGCGGGGATGATAGTTGTTATAGAAAAATTTTGACTTGTACAATTCGGATTTAGCCACCGAGCGAACAAAATCCCGTATATTTATCGAACCATTACAGAGCAAAGATTCTGAAGATGTAAGACGCTCAGACTGCATTACATAGTCGTTACCCAAAACTTGACGATAAACTGCTTCAATAGCTGCTTGAGCATTTTCTTGCGTCCAGTTAAAACGTAGTTCCAAAGGTTTGAGATCGCTAAAAGCTGAAACTCCCAGACTAGAAGCTTCATAAGTAATTGCCACTAATATTTCTCCTGTGTTTATAAACTATTCAAGACTGCTATTAAAAAGAGCTATAAGCTATGGTCATTCCGGCGTTGGTGATTTAAAGTATGACGTACAAAGTGTTTCTTAGGGTAGCTATTAGCTGCAGCCTGCTTCGCAGGCAAGCGTCGCACTTTCGCGACTTGGGCGCTTCACGCCCTGCGCTTTTAGCTTTTAGCTTTTGAGACTCGATCAAAACATGAAAATGTTAAAAATCATACCTTGATTCACCAGTGCCGTCATTCCAAATAGAAAACATAAGTTAATTAGTACTAGTTTTGCTCGTTCATCCTTTTGCCGATTCTCGAACAACGTAGGTCAATTAATTGAAATGACTCTATGAGCTGTAAGCTGGTTAATTCAAGCATCAGTAATGCTAAGAATTTGACAACCTTTTTGATTAAGTTGTTGTAAAGTTAGGGAAAGTCTTTCGTAAGGGACGACATATTCATTTATAGTGCGTCGTAGTTGGGGAGCTTTTGCTGTTGCTCTTTGAGTTGTCCGTAGCCTATAGAATCCTTTTCTTTCACCGACTTCCTTCCCCTTAAGTACTTTTCCTCGACTTGCACTTAGCATAGGAGTTGCCATATTACGAGCCAAATCGTAAGTTAAACGAGGACTGCCTGTATTGCCTTGAGCGCGATCGCTATTAGCATACCCGCGGTATAATTGAAACATACGTGTAAATCCTACGGTCTTCTGTCCTCTTTGACTAGAAAAGCCTCGATAGTAAGGGACAATATTGTCACCAAAGTTCTCCACGTACTCATTTGAGTCAAGATAAGAATCTATGTCTGCTTCAAAACCTTGATTTTGATAAATGGTGAGATGTTCAATAATCTCGGATTCATCGTAAGGAGCGCGACCAAGTAAGTGTTTGAAGTTTAATTCAATAGTACGGGGATGATAGTTGTTATAAAAGAATTTTGATTTATATAATTCTGACTTAGCTACTGCCCTGACGAATTCGCGGACTGGAATCGAACCATCTCCCAACAAAGATTCAGCACTGGTAAGACGTTCTGATTTCATTAGATGGTCGTTGCCTAAAACTTGTCGATACACTGCTGCGATCGCTACTTTAGCATCTTCTTTACTCCAGTTGGGACGCAGTTCTACCATGCTAGTATCGTCAAAGGCAGAGATTCCCAAACGAGATGCTGCTGTAATTGCCACTGGTTATACTCCTAAATTTGCTTATGCTTATTGCTTTGCTAAAAAAAACTGCTCGGAATTACAGCCAACTATTAAACAAAAAGACAAGCTCAAAGCTCAATAGTCATCTGCGATTCCGAGCTAATAGAAAAACTCTAGCTGAGGGCGTTAATCGCGTACTCGATGTAGGAATTAGCTTCAACAGCAGGATCGCCGCTTAGACCATGATTAGCTTTGATGTGTTTCAGAGCTTCTACATACCAGCTAGGAGACAACTCAAAAGTAGCGTTGATTTCAGCAACTCCCGCAATTAAATAATCATCCATAGGGCCAGTACCACCAGCGACCAAACAATAAGTGATCATTCGTAAGTAATAACCGATATCACGAGCGCACTTAGCTTTACCTTCAGGAGTAGAAGCATAATTTGGTCCCTGCATTTGGGTAGTGTAGGGGAATTTAGTATAAACAGCTTGAGCCGCACCATTTACCAAACTATCTGCTTTGTTGGTTAATGCTTGAGCAGCTTCTAAACTGGCATTAGCTTGACGGAAACGACCGAATGCAGTTTGAATCTCGCTACTGCTAAGAAAGCGACCTTGGGAGTCAGCAGCAGATACTGCTTCAGTAATAGGAGTTTTCATTGGTAAAATACCTCTTGCAATAAATTTTTACTATGTTTAACTAACAAATTAGCTAGCTTGCTTGGATGTAGTGTAGGAGACACTTAGCCTACTGCAGCGGCAGCGCGATCAAAATAACTAGATAATTCTGACATTAAGGAACTGCAATCTCCTTGAGTGATACCATTTTTGTCATTAGCAATAGAAATAGCAGCAGCTTTCATTTTGTTCACAGCTTCACTAACAGAACCACCTGGAACTCCTAAAGCTACATAGGTTTCACGTAAACCATTCAAGCAACGATCTTCTAATACGCTGCCATCGCCAGAAAAGGTGGCATAGGTAACATAGCGCAAGATGATTTCCATATCTCGCAAACACGCAGCCATACGACGGTTAGTGTAAGCGTTACCGCCAGGTGCAATTAGCTGGGGTTGTTCGGCAAACAGAACACGAGCGGCATTAGCGACAATAGCTGAAGAATTACCAGTGATGCGATTTACAACATCCATACGTTTGTTGCTTTCTGCCACCATATTTTTGAGAGCATCAAATTGACCCTTATTGAGGTAGTCACCTCTTGCATCAGCCTGGGAAATCACCCGTGTAAATGCATCAAACATCAATATTTCTCCTAGATCTTAAAATTTGCACAAAATGAATTGTTTAGAAAACTGAATCCTAACTTTCTGTCTTAGCTGCATATAAAGTTACATTGAAATATCAATGCCCCGTTTTTTTGATTAATTCAGATAGTCAGCAATAGAAATTAAATTTCTGAGTTAGGAGATTCAGTGACTTTTGGACTAAGCTCATTCAACCAAAGCTTTTGTGCAATCTTTGTGCAATTAGATCCTTAAAAAATGAAGTTTTGTTTGTTTTTGTAACGATCGCTTTATTTCTTACAAGCGCTCTCCTGAAAACAAATTCAACTAAATTAATAGCTTTCGAGAGATGATAAATCTAATGATTCAAAGTTTTGAAAAAATCCTAATAACCGCGTAACGATCTTCTTCACTCCCTGATTAACATTAGACTCAATATTTAAGGGAATTACAGGATCGTGGAGAGACAAGCGCAATAACAACCAGCCATCTTCAGTAGACGATTTACAAGATATTCTGACTCCTTCGTAATTATTGGGGACAATCTCCCAATCATTTTGTTTATTGGCAAATTCTTCTAGCTTATTAATAATATTATTGCCATAAATTTTAAAGTCTTCTACCTTGATTTTTAAACGAAATTCCTCGCTTTCTACTGGCTCTTGTAAATCACTGATTAAATCGGTTAATAACTTGTCTTGCAATTTAGCTTTAGCTAATTCAACTAACAATTTAGTTGCTAAATATGCCCCATCATCAAGGAAATAATTTTCCTTCATTGCTCCGTGTCCAGAAGTTTCGATCGCCAGCCAAGATTCTGCTCCAGAATTATTCAGCCGTATTGATTCATTAATGACGTTTTTATATCCCCGTTTAAAACGATGATGTTTTCCTCCTAAATTTTGCTCAATAAATTTAGTTAAACCATCAGAAGTAATAGAATCTGTCACTACAGTTGAACCTGGATGTTCTTGTAAAACTATTGCCGAGATCAAAGCAATCATACGATTACGATTTAGTTCATTTCCCTGATGATCTACTGCTGCTACGCGATCGACATCAGTATCAAAAATAATGCCAAAATCAGCTTTATTCTTAACAACTGCTTGGCAAATTGAAGTCATCGCTTCTTTATTTTCAGGGTTAGGAATATGATTGGGAAACATCCCATCAGGCTCAAGAAATTGACTACCTGTGGTATCTGCACCTAGAGGTTTTAACACTTTATCAACGTAAAAACCTCCTGCACCATTGCCAGCATCTACTACTATTTTTAATCCTGTTAGTGGTTGTTCAAAATTATCAGGATGATTGACTCCTTGGCGGATCGTCTCAACTAATCTGGCTGCATAAATTGAAATAAAATCATGATTGACAATCGTTCCTTTAGTATTACTGGTAGTTAAGTTACCTGTTTCAGCTATAGCCAAAATATTACTAATATCTGCCTTTCCTAAACCCCCTTGGGATGTAAAAAATTTCAAGCCATTACGGTTAAAAGGTAAATGACTAGCGGTAAGCATAATGCCTCCATCACAGTTAAACCCATCTGTAACTGTACTCATAAACATGGCAGGAGTCGAAGCAATATCAAAGTTATAGACTTGGCAACCTGTGATCGCAATTCCTTCTATTACCGACTGACTTAAAGTTTCTCCCGACAAACGACTATCTCGCCCCACGGAAATAGTCAACACCTCGCCACCCCTCTCGGTCAATTTTGTGCCTGGTTTGTCTATTTTTTGTCCCAGCCAACTAGCAAAGGCATTTCCTAAGATTTTAGCTACCTCAGGAGTCAGATTAACTGCTTCATCTGGAACACCCTCAAGAGCTACACCGCGAATATCAGAGCCATTTTGCAGCTTTTTCCAGTCGATGTTATTCATTGCTTCTAATAAAGGTAATGTATTTAAAGTATTAAATTAGGAAAACTGTACTTACAGATAATCTGCACACAAAACCATATATTAATAGATATAGCAAGATTAAAATCTAGTATCAAAATTAAAAAATAGTCATGCCTTTAATCCAAGTCAAATCCTCTGTTTCTCAACCCGAAAAAGCAAAAGTTGAAAGCTTACTTACCAGCCTGTCTGCTAATTTAGCCAAGCACATAGGTAAACCAGAATCCTATGTGATGACTGCTTTTGAATCAGATGTCCCAATGACATTCGGAGGTACATTTGACCCTGTTTGCTATGTCGAAATCAAAAGTGTAGGCAACATGACTTCATCCCAAACTAAAAGCATGAGCGAAGATTTTTGCAGGCACATTAGCGAAAAATTAGATGTACCTACTAATCGTATCTACATTGAATTTGCTGATGCTCAAGGCTATATGTGGGGCTGGAACAAGTCCACCTTTGGGTAATTAAATTTTGAGATCAACCTGAAGAACTTTTCGCTTTCCTCTAGCAAAATCTCGAATGGTTGGCGAAATTTCGGTTTTGACATAGAATTTCGATCTTGTTTTTGTTCCCTCTTGGTTTTCTTTTATTTTGGTTTTGAGAGAATCCGCTTTCTTATTAAGAAACATTTGTCGTCTCCTTCAGTAAATCAAATTACAACCTAGACTAATTGGTTTAAGTTTTGACAAAAAAAAATTAGCTCTTTTTCAATGCTTCAATAGTCATCTTAACTACGCTTTGGGGAATAGTTTCGCTATCTAAAACTCTACCAACCAAAGCCATACCTTGAGTTGTACACAGTAACATCCTTGCTAAGTCGCGAGGCGAAGCTTGAGGATTTAACTCTCCTTCTGTTTGAGCCTGGGAGATAGCTTCGTAGTAAATATTCTCTAATCTATTGTAATAACTGCGTAAAACAGGAGCAATTTCGACATCGCTAGTATTAAAGTCGGCAGTACAGGTACCAAGCATACAGCCTGTACTACCTGGCTTGCCGTGAGTTTTTTGCATACTTTTTAAAAGCTGCTCAATATTGTTCAAGGCTGAACCCGATGCCAATAGTTGTTCCCTAATGGAACGAAGTCTAGTTTGAGCGTACTGTTCTAGGGCTTTGAGGAATAGAGATTGTTTGTTGCCAAAGGTGTCGTACATACTTTTACGACTGATCCCCATATTTTGGAGCAATTCAGTAAGACTAGCAGCTTCATAACCTCGCAGCCAAAAAACCTCCATCGCTTTGCCTAAAGCAACTTCTGGCTCAAATTTCTTGTTGGGTCCTCTACTCATATTTTTACCATAGCAAAACTTAAACCGATTAGTCAATGTTTAAGATGACGAATCTGACAAGAAGTCTTTATCTGCTTTGTCTTTATTTTTTTTCCCGAAATCTCGTTTTATTAGTTAGTCTGAAGATCAGCAGAAACTTTATGTTGATTTTTTTGTCAACCAATGAGAAAATATCAATATCATTAACATAAAATCATCATGGCAATTAGTTACAAGCTTCCTAGTATCAGATTATTTGTCAGTCGGACTCTGTATTAATGAGCCTGAATACAAGGTGTAAAATCAAAACTAACTTCTCAGCCATTGTTCAAAACTATTTTCCACTCTATTGATTGAGGCATTCATGGCAACTCGTGTAAATACTTCCAACAATTCCGATAAAGATAAAGCCCTTAGCTTAGTTTTAAAACAGATTGAGCGTAACTTCGGTAAAGGTGCAATTATGCGTTTAGGGGATGCTACCCAAATGAAGGTAGAAACCATTCCCAGCGGGGCATTAACCTTAGATGTAGCCTTGGGGGGCGGATTACCTAAAGGTAGAATTATCGAAATATACGGGCCAGAAAGCTCTGGTAAAACCACTTTAGCACTACACGCGATCGCCGAAACTCAAAAAGCAGGAGGAGTGGCAGCCTTTGTAGATGCCGAACACGCCTTAGATCCTACTTATGCCGCAGCCTTAGGGGTAGACATCGAAAATCTATTGGTAGCCCAACCAGATAATGGAGAATCTGGCTTAGAAATTGTCGATCAGCTAGTGCGATCGGCTGCTGTAGAATTGGTAGTAGTAGACTCGGTAGCTGCTTTAACTCCTCGCGCCGAAATTGAAGGCGAAATGGGCGATAATCAGGTAGGTTTACAAGCTCGCTTAATGAGTAAAGCCCTAAGAAAGATTGCAGGTAATATTGGTAAATCTGGGGCAACAGTAATTTTTCTGAACCAATTGCGGCAAAAAATTGGCATTAGCTATGGTAGCCCAGAAGTAACTACGGGAGGTAATGCTCTCAAATTCTATTGCTCAGTGCGCTTAGATATTCGTCGGGTACAGACGTTAAAAAAAGGCAACGAGGGTATGTATGGTATTCGAGCCAAAGTAAAGGTTGCCAAAAACAAAGTTGCCCCTCCTTTTCGTATTGCCGAGTTTGATATTATCTTTGGCAAAGGAATCTCTAACATCGGCTGTCTGTTAGATTTAGCGGAAGATTCAGACATTGTCCTCCGCAAAGGGGCATGGTATAGCTATAAAGGCGATAATATAGGACAAGGAAGAGATAATACCATCAACTACCTGCTAGAAAACCCAGAAATTGCAGCAGAAGTCGAAAAACTAGTCAAAGAAAAGCTTAATGAGGGAGTTGCTGTATCAGCTAATTCTGTTTCTCCCGAAGCACTAGATCCTGATGCCGATTTTGAAGAATAGTTCAATATAACTACTAGCAACTAGTTATTGAACTGTAGTTTGTATGATGGGTTTTGAGGGGGGAGTTAACGGTTACCCTGAACAAAATACCTGAATTTTCCCCCTTTTGCTTTTCCCAGGCTACCCGCATCATATTAATGGGACTTTAACAATCTGTGCCTTTTGACAGCGGAATGCGGTCAACGCAGGCACCGTCGTTTCACGGCGGTGTAACGTTGACCAACGGTTCACTTGCAGGCTCAGTCGTGTCTTGGTCAGCATTTCCTCTCTTGGTGGGCATAGAAAAAATGGTTGAATCAAAACAGGAATGTATTTGTCGCATATATAGCGTTTCTCAGTTTACTGAGGTACATCTTACGTCACGCCTCCTGCCTCCTGACTTCTGCTTTTAATTGACAAAACAATAGCTAGAACACCTAGTCAGTAATCAGTTTTTTATATTACAAGACGAAACATTTAATCCAAAAACAAGGGTTTCAGCACTTACTTCCCACCCCAATGTTAAGAAATTTTAAATACTGAATCGGTGTTCTAGTGCATAAAACGACAAATACTATCCCCAATAACTAAATATAGACACCTAAAATTCTAGGAGAGTAAAAATGAATGACTCAACTTCTCTGAAAATATTAGATTTTATGTTAGAGGAAATCGATGACGATTCGGCTGAGGCTATCTCAGGAGGATTTAAACCAATTCTAGTTCCAGTAGTTCCAGTTCCAGTGTTACTTCCATTGGTAGGACTAGCTATACAACTAGATTTTAGCCTGAAGTTTCCAAAAGATCCCTCAAAGAAACCTATGGGTAAGAAAAAAAGACACTATCACTAAGCTCTCACCCATTAATTGGAGACTTAGTTGATCTTTTTGCTTGCACTTTCGGTACGTCTAAATGTAACACGAGTAAATACGTATTTTGAGTCCATCCGCGATCGCCTCCTGGCGCGTCAGGGCGATCGCGTTTCTAGATGACGTGCTCTTGCAGAGATCCGCTACGCGGCACGCCAGCTTGTACACATAAATTCGGGGGGTAAGTAACCCAGATCGACCCAAATAACAGAGATATCGGGGATAACTTGAGTGACCAAATGAAGCATTGCTGGTGATTGAATACCAAAGCTGGTACTCATTACTAGATCTTCTTTAAAGATAGCTGTTGCTCATCGAACGATTTCTGAAGCTTCTAGATTGCTAAGTTCTTGATTGACATGTTTTAAGTCTAAACTTTGCGTTTTCATCTTTCTTCGCGAAGAAGACTCTCGCTCTTCTTGGAGAGCCAACGTAGCAGCTCCTGTCGCTAATGAACCAGTATCTACAGGGACCTTTTGTCCATTCGTTAATACGGTACCAAAATCCATATGACCTAATACTTTATTTTTTACAGTCTAAAATAATTTAAGCATAGTTATTTGAGTTTGTCGGTCGAAAAAATCTACATTCTGCGAAAAAAGTTCACAAAAAAATGGCTTTGTTGCACGAAGATCCTGAAAACCTTGCTACATAGCGAGATAAAATTCCAAAATTAAACTTCATCAGGGTCAAGATGGCGATTGTAATACAGAGTTCCAATGTTTTCGGGAAAGGTTTGACCGTAGCTAGGACATTTATATCTCTCTATTTTGCGGGAGGTGGAGTGAATAATTATATGTGAGCCAAAACTGATCTTACATTTATAAAAACGAAAATGAGAACTTACATTGAGATTGGTTGTGCCTTTTTACTCCTATTTGAATAAAAATAGCTCATAACCAATCTATTCAGATTTTACTTTTGTCGTAACTGATGACTAGAAAAATACTAGATTTAGTAGATTACGAATTTTTGCAAGTTGGCATACTCCACAATCTTAGTTTGTAGGCAAATTGGGAATTATCTCAAGGGGGAAAACTAGCCAATAAAACCAGAATTATCAGAGGTATCTATTTTGAATTCACGAAATTTAGTCCAAGAGCCGAACTCTCCATCATCTTCCAAGCTGATGTTTCATCCCGTCGCTCAGCAAGGTTTTGACTATGAAATTCTCGATTCACAGACTCAGATTATCGTTAAACAAAAAACCTTTGAGATTAAAGGTTTAATTCGCCAAACGGCACAAGATATTTTTAAGTTGGGACAAAAACTAGCCGAAGTCAAACAGCGACTTAAACACGGTCAGTTTAGAAATTGGCTGAAGTCTGAATTTAATTGGAGTATCTCCTCCGCCACTAAATTTATGCAGGTAAGCGAACAATTTAAAAATGTAAACTTTACACATTTTAATTTTGCCAGTTCTGCTCTCTATCTTTTGGCTGCACCTTCAACTCCTGAAAGTGCCAGACAATATGCTATAGAAATTGCTAGTCGAGGAGAAAATATTACCTATTCTCTAGCTAAGTTAATTGTTAAACATCATAAAGAATCAGTTGAGACAAATTCCTACTCCTCAAACCAAGTAAATTCAACAAAGACAACACAATCAGATACCCAACTTACATCACCATTAATTGATATTTCTCAAGAGAATGTTGTGAAAAAACCTAACATAAGTGTCCGAATTGTCGAAATTAAACAAGAAAAAGCAAAACACATTGACGACAAAATACAAGATTTTGAGATTATGTATGTTGGGACTTGTATTGCAGTGGAAGGTCGTCCTAAAGATTTGACGGTTTTATTTGAGAAAATGCAAAATAATCCTCAGTTTGCTGAAGATATTTTTAGGCAAGCTAAATTACTATCTTAATAGCCAAATGTTTGTTTTTAATCATGTTACTTATTTTTGTTTTGTTCCCAACGAAATAAAAACACCATTAGAGCGACTACACCTATCTGTAGTAAAAAGTTAGGCAGATTAGTTTCTATATTCTGACCTGCCGCTAGTTTCGCTAAAAAGACAAACGCACCAATTAAACCAGACGCACCAAAAGCAAAGTAGAAAAACTGTCTCAAGCCTTTGTAGGGAGCTTTTGCTTCTGCACGGAGACGAGCATATTTTTCGGGAGAAAGGTTGTTTTTCTTTGCTCTGGCTAGTTCTTCGGGAGACAATTCTACCATTTTTTATATTTTTATTGATATTTAAGTAAATTAAAGATTTATCAGCAATATTAATACTAACTAAAAAAGAGAGGTTAACTTACAATACAGTCACCTCTCCTCTTATATTTTCAAATTTTTGACCCCTTAGTTTAGTCTGATAGGTAAAAGCTTATTGAACTACAACTTTACCGACCATTCCCGCACCACGATGAGGCTCACAGTAGTAAGAATATTCGCCAGCTTCATTAAAAGTAGTTTCGTAGCTTTCTCCTGGGGAAAACACTAGATTTTTGTGAGATTTATCAGCATCATTCTCAAAAACTACATTGTGGGGAGACATTTTATTATTAGCCCACTTAACTGTATCCCCTTCCTTGATAGTTACAGTACTAGGTACAAACTGAAGCATTCCTGTATCACTACCCATTTTTACTTCAACAGTTTCTGCCGCCGCAGGGTTAACGTTGAAGAAGAAGGTGGATACTACTAATACTAGTGCGGAAAATAACAAACTTAATTTTCTAGCCATCTTGTTGAACTCTCTTTGTCAAATATGATTTTTTTTAGTGGACATTGCTGGAAATAGAGAATCAGAACTTAGATAAAATCTAGTTGCTTTTGCAAGAATTTAGCATTTTTCTACTGACTCTACCCCTTTCATTTATATTATTACAGAAGTTTGACAACCTGTAAAAGTTTGACAGCCTGTCTTTTGACAACCTGAATATAGATGGCAGAGGATGTGTAATTGATCACAATCAGTTAATTTTGGTCAGATTTTAATAATTTGAGAGGAGAAACCATGTTTGCCAGATTACTATCAACACTGTTAGTGTTTTTAACTGCTGCGATGTTTACCTTTGCCACTCCTGCAATGGCTGGAGATGCAGCTAGTGGAGCTAAAATTTTTAGTGCTAACTGTGCCGCTTGTCATGCTGGCGGAAACAACGTTATTAACGGCGCAAAAAACCTGAAAAAAGACACTTTAGCCAAATATGAAATGAACTCTATTGAAGCTATTACTTACCAAGTCACCAACGGTAAAAATGCCATGCCTGCTTTTAGAGGACGTTTAAGTGATGCACAGATTGATGATGTAGCAACTTATGTTCTTTCTCAATCGGAAAAAGGTTGGTAAACTATCTTAGATATTTAAGAACAACTTAAGATTTATTATTTTATGATCCTTGATCGCTCTTTGGAGAGATTGGGGATATTTTTGTTTTGTGAAACAATAATAAAGATTGAAGACTATGAGGCTGGAGCTAGCAATATGGATCGGGGTAAATTAATCGCTATTTTTACAGGAGCAATTTCAATTTTAATTGCGATCGCTTATTTAGTAATTGTTCAGTTACTCGATTTTCGTGGCGAAATGATTCCTGCTCCCGTTAGTCAAATAACCGTAGGATTTTTAGGTGCGTATTTACACTAGCATTCAATTAGATCGACTAGTTAATCTCTGGATAAATACTATGGCATAGGCAGAATAACCAGCTTATCTTAGATGAGTTAATTTAGTCGCTGGCAAAACACTCCATGCTCAGGGATGCTAATCATCAGCAAGTAATTCAAAAATTTTCTTTTATCCAGAGTTTAAACTTATCTCGCGGAAGAAATCGAGATGAGCAAAAAGTTTTGGCTCAGATTCAAGCCGCTCAAGCTGATAATCACCAGCCGCATAAACCAGATTTAACAGCAAGTTCAACAGCCAACACAGCCAATGAAACTGCGGCAATAGTCACTTCTTCTAGTACAACCTCTACAATCAATGCCAATTGGTACCAATCAGAGTCAGATTCTTATAACTTAAATCTGGCAGAAATAATTAAATATTCTGCTGCAGAAAATCTCACAGATAATAATTATCCAGCCAAAAGCCATAACTATTTGGGCAAGATAATGTTTGCCCTTGCCTGTAGCTATTGTATGTTCGTCCTCTGGTGGTTGTTTGGACATCAAGGGGAGAGAGTTCTCACAATGTTAACCAGAGGACAACAAATCACCATATCTAAATCTGATGCTCAGTTTATTGACTATATGGAGCGATCGCTTGCCATTATAGATCGTCAAGTAGAAGCAAATACAAAAAATTCTGGAGAAGATAATCAAGTTGTCTATGTTCCTGTATATACCCCTAATCCCGTAACTCCTAGCATTCCCCAGATATCAAACAATAATTTACCCACAAAATCTTTACGCCATCGTGATGCGCCACAAATTCCTCAACCCACTGCGATCGAGCAACCTGAAGCACTAAAAATACCAGCACCACCACCCTTACCAGCACCAACTTCTCTAGCAGAAACAAATCCACCCCAGATAACAGAAAAAACAACAACTGCGATCGCCAAACCACCTGTCAAACATACCCTAATTGGAATCTTAGAATTAGGAGAAGACAAATCTGCCGCATTAATTAAAGTTAATGGTCAAACTAGGCGTTTTTGGTTGGGTGAACAAATAAATAGTAGCGGCTGGATTTTAGAGTCGGTGGCTAATCAGACTGCTCAAATAAACTATCAAGGACAGGTTCGATCTATTGCGGTGGGAGAAACGTTTTAAAATATGAATTAAACTATAGTAATCCTCAACTTGATGTGAGAAAAAAGTATTTTGCTAGTTACTGGTTACTAGTTATTAGTTACTAGTTGCTAGTCACTCAATTATTACTAGTAATTCTCTCCACACAAACAGGATTATCGTATGTGCCAATTCAACACCTAAAATACAAGCAAGATGGGTTTATTTGATGATATCAATCAATTTCTAGAAGAGCGACTCGATGAATTTTTACGCAACAATCCTCATTTAGAATTGCAGGCAATTGAAGAACAGTTAAGAGAACAAGAACAAGACACCATAAAATTGATTGCCAAACTACAACTAGAAGAAAAAAGTCTGCAAGATCAGATTTTGGAAATTGCGCAAAATATACAAACTTGGCACAGTAGAATTAGCAAAGCCGAAGCAGCTAAAAGAGCAGATTTAGCCAATGCAGCCAAAGAAAGAGAAGCCGAGTTACTTAGACAGGGTAATCAGATTTGGGGACAAATGGAAGGGGTAAAACAACGTATCGTACAAGCCAAAAAACTACTTCAGCAAGTTCAACACAAACGCCAGGAAATCAAAACTCAATCGGCTCAAGCAACAACTGCTAAAACTTTCAACAATTCCAGTGGTACAGTGGGTTGGGAACGAGGTGCAGAATCGCCTCAATATCGTCGTAGTAGCGATCCTTTAGAAGCAGAATTTCAAAAGTGGGAAGTAGATGAAGAATTAGAGCAGATTAAAAGGAATATGAACAGGTAATTTTTAGCATTAATTTTTAGTATTAAAACAAATAAATATTATACATTGCTCAAATTTTTAGACAATTACAATTGAACGATTTGTTTTAATTAATACAGGACTATTAGAGACGTACCAAAAAATTCTGTAACTAAACTTTATTGCAAAGCTTGCTTAAAAAACATTATCATTGTCAATAAGCAAGAAATAATTGATAAAAGACTGGTATGGCCCACTACACCGCAGACTCTTTAAAATCCGAACTCAACTCTAGAGGATGGCGTATGACTCCTCAGAGAGAGAAAATTCTACACGTGTTCCAAAACTTACCTAAAGGAAATCATTTGAGTGCAGAAGAATTACACAATCTCGTTGTAAAAAGAGGCGAATCTATTAGTCTATCAACAATATATCGTAGTGTAAAACTAATGGCGCGCATGGGAATTCTGCGAGAATTAGAATTAGCTGAAGGACACAAACATTATGAATTAAACCAACCTTATCCCCACCATCATCATCATGTAGTTTGTATTCAATGCAATAACACCATTGAATTTAGAGATGACACAATTTTAAAACACAGTTTAAAACAGTGTAAAAAAGAAGGTTTTCAGCTAATTGATTGTCAATTAACAGTGATGACTATTTGTCCCGAGGCTATTCGTATGGGTTGGCCTTCTGCTTTACCTACAGATTGGTGTTGTACCCGTGTGATCTCCGAAAGAAAAACAAACAACCAAGACTAAAAAAGAAAAGCTAAAAAATTTCAAAAATTAAATTTTTAAAATCAAATTAATCATTGAAAATTAAATATTAAAAGCATCAACCTCGATCTGGAGTATGATTAACTGCTTATTGTTCTGATGCTCCTAAATGAAAACCCATTGCTTTCTTCTTCATCATCTGGAAAATATTAAAAAAACCATTGGCACGGGAAGGAGTAAGACTAACTTTCAAGCCAGTATCTTCAATAAAGTCAGGTTCTACTTGAATAATTTCTTCAGGGGGTAAATTATTCAGTCCTTCAATCAAGAAAGCCACTAAGCCCTTGACTAATTGTGCGTCAGAATCACCTTGATAACAAACTTTGCCATCTTGAAGGCTGGCAGTAATGTATACCTGAGAAACACACCCACTTACCTTATTATCGGCTGTTTTGGCTGATTCAGGCATTTCTGGAAGTTTCTTAGCATACCAGAGTAGTTGTTCATATTTTTGCTTAGGATTAGAACGACGTTGAAAGCGCTCAACAATTTTGGCCAATTTAGGTGGGAGAAATGTTTCTGTTGGTGACATAGTTAATCAAACTATCCTCAAAAATTACAATAAACAGCAACGATCTAGACT
>JASJDX010000074.1 GCA_030064975.1 Pleurocapsa sp. MO_192.B19 | reverse complement strand
CTACTTACTTTGGTTTGCCAAATAATATGCAATTCAAATATACGATAGTTAATTATTAAGCAATGCTTGAAACTGTTGTTTTTAATGGGAGTAGATTTGAAATACTATTACTAATTGTTTCTTGGCGCTCGGTGATTTCTCTCGCTTCTTGTGTTATTTGCTTATTAATTAGGGGCATTTCTTGCCAACATCTTCGACAAAACCAATAATCTCTATGATTGCTTATATGATGAATCAATTTATTAGAACAACAGGGGCAAGTTGCATAAGTATTCATGGTAAAGTCAGCCTCGATATAACAATATGAAAAAATCAGTCTACTTTTATGACTAAAGAAAGTTGCTCTGCTCTATATTGTTCACCACTTAATTTTGAAGCAGTAACTAAAGAGAAACTGTTTTTCTGGTTAACTATCGATAAACAAAATTAAACAAAATTAGCTTGAGCCGCTTAATTACTGTTTAAGAATTTTGAGTGAATCAGTTTTTTTATTAAAATTTTTCTCTTAATAGACTAGGCAATAGAACATTGCTCTCGCCTTCAATTATTAAGGAGTTAAAACTTACCAAGATATTAAGTAAAATTAATAACTTAAATAACTTGTGAAGTTTTACTCTATTTTCATTATAGTTATATAAAGTTATTAGTCTGTAAAGTGTTGTTAACAGAATCAACAAATAAGATAATTTATTTCTCGCACTTGTTGCTCAAATCGACAAGATTCAAGCGTTTTTGAGAACTAAGTTCAATAACACAAAGATGCCCAAAAAATAATGTAAAGAAATAATACGAGTTATTTTAGATCTTCTAATTCTTCAATTTTCTGTAGTACGTATCTATACAAAGCCTGGTTATTTTGTTCTTGAAATAACTCTGCGGCTATTTGCAAATTTTCCATCGCTGGGATCTTTTCTCCCAAAGTTTTATAAACTAAACCTAGATTACCGTAGGCTTCAGCATAGTTAGGATTAAGACGGATAGCAACCTGATGATCGGCGATCGCCTGTTGGTGTTGCTGAATTTTATTGTAGGCAATTGCCCGATTGTAATAAGCTTCAGCATAGTTAGGATTAAGATAAATGGCTTGAGCAAAATCAGCGATCGCTGGTAAATACTGTTGAGCAGCTAAATAAGTTGTTCCCCGATTATAATAGGTGGGTGCATGGCGAGAATTGTAGCTAATTACCTGAGTATAGTCAGCGACTGCTTCTTGATAAGCCTGGATTTTATTGTAAACATTGGCTCGAGTATAATAAGCTTCTATATCTTGAGGATTGAGCCAAATTGTCTGATTATAGTCGGCTAATGCTTGCTCGTATTGTTGAACCTTATTGTAAGTATTGGCTCGATTATAATAAGCTTTAGCATCATCTGGATTGAGGCGAATAACTTGAGTATAATCAGCGATCGCATTTTGATATTGATTTAACTTGTTGTGGGCAATCCCACGATTATAATAAGCTTCAGCATAATCAGGATTTAATTCAATTGCCCGATCATAGTCGGCGATCGCTTCTGGATACTGGGCTAGTTTATTATATATTGTGCCGCGATTGTAATAAGTCTTGGCATAATTGGGGCAAAGACTAATAGCGGCAGTGTAGTCAGAAATTGCTTTTTGGGCGTTTTTGAGTTGCCCATAACCATAACCCCGCAGCACATAAGCCATGATCTCCTGAGAGTTGCGCTGCAAAATAGCATCTAAGTCTTTAATTCCCGCATTATATTTGCCAACATTATAGTAAAGCTCGCTTCTACTATAGTAAGCTGCTATATCATCAGGATTTTGTTCTAAAGCAATATTTAATTTTGCCAACTGCTCCTGATAATCTGAGAATCCCAATTCCAATTTATCCATAAGCCGTACGTAAATATACTGAAATATTTATTGTAAAACCTTGTGGTTATCAAATAGCTTTTGGATTTTTTCTCGAGTTTTCTGTGCCACATTCAATTTGCCCTGTTTTTGAAATAAATCTGCGGCTAAAGCCAAATCTTTAATCGATTTTTTCTGTTCTTGCAGACTGTGATAAACTAACCCTCGATTATAATAAGCATCTGCATAATCAGGATCGAAAAAAATAGCCTGAGTGTAATCGGCGAGCGCACTTTGATATTCATTCCGTTCTTGGTGAATATTACCCCGATTGTTATAAATTACAGCAGATTTGGGATTAATTGCCAGGGCTTGATTATAGTCGGAGATCGCCGACCTATATTGTCGGAGACAACTATAAGCTATGCCTCGATTATAATAGACATTGCTCTGAGTAAAATTCAAGCTGATTGCCCTAGTGTAATCAATAATTGCCTGTTGATATTCTCGCAGAAAGTTATAGGCATTGCCGCGATGGTAGTAAGCTTCGGCATGATCGGGGTTTAAATCAATAGCTGTGGAGTAATCAGCAATCACCTGAGGATAATCTTTGAACTTGCCATAAATGTTAGCTCGATCTCGATAAACAGAGGATAATTCAGGCTGAATACGAATCACCTCGTTATACCTATCCAGAGCATTACGATAATCCTTAAGCTGGTAATAAGCTTTACCCTGATTGTAAATTGAATGTAAATCCTGAGGATTGAGCAAAATTGCCTGACTATAATCAATAATGGCACTGTGAAGACATTTGAGCTTCAAATTCACATTTCCCCTACTGCGATATGCTTTAGCTTTGTCTGGGTTAAGACGAATCACCTCAGTAAAGTCAGCGATCGCTTTTTGATATTCTTGTCTGATGTTATAAATATTAGCTCGGCGATAATAGGCAGCTGCGTTATGAGGATCGAGACGAATCACCTCAGTAAAGTCAGCGATCGCTTTTTGGTATTCTGATAGAATATTGTAAATACAGGCACGATTATAGTAAGCCTGAGTATAATCAGGATTAAGATCTAGGGCTTGATTAAAATCAGCGATTGCTTCGGCATAATTTTGCAAAATACCTTGAGTAAAACCACGGCTGCGATAAGCTTTTGCTAGTCTGGGCTCAAGGCGAATCGCTGCGGTATAGTCAGCAATTTCTTGTTGATAGTTTTTTAGCTCACCATAAGCATAACCACGAACTAAATAGACTCTAGTGTCGTGAGGATTGAGTTTTAGAATAGTATTGAAATCTTGAATAGCTTCAATGTAATCTTTTAACTTGAGATAAGTTTTGCCCCGTTTATAATAGGTTTCAATGATATCTCGATCGAACTTAGCAATTGCATCGCGATAAATCTGCTGAGAGTTTTTGTTTCTCGCCTTCATAATGCCTGACAATCCAAAAAATTAACCAAACAAATGATCGTTTAAAATTTAAAATCTTTCCTGATAGAAAAGAGCAAAAATTAATTTTCTTCATTCTTTAAGGACACCTGAAAAGTTATATCCACTAAATTTCTACTAGTTTTTGCCCCCTAGTCTCTAAGTTTGAAAGTCTTCCAACCTCTTTTCATCTTGCCTATGAAGGGAGACATTAGTTGTCCTTCCTGCAAGGAGAAATTAAGGGAGATGAAAGATTTAGAAAGTTGGGGATTTAGCGGGCTTTAATGTAATGTAGTGAACTAGACTTCTCAAAAATTTATAAGGGAGAAATAACTATGTATAATCCATTGTTAACTTTCGATTAAGATATGATTAGGTAATATGGAAGCCAAGTAATTCCTGTTCTCCAAGCACCGAACTATTTATCGATTGATGATTCAGTTGGGGAACTAAAAAATCTAAAGTAATTAGCCACCCCAAACTCTTTAATTGGGAACAAGATAAAAGTTATGGGATTGATGGTAACAACGATATTACGAATATCTCTTTTTGCCAAGTTAATTATTTGTTTCGCTACCCAGTTGGCAGACATCACACCAACGGGATTAAGCTGACTTTTAAAAGGCCCTAAAATTAGCTTACGCACCACACAAGGAGCATCTAAGCGACGCATTGTCACTAAGTCTCCCAGAGCTCTTTTGCTTAGTTCATACAAAGGGCTAAAAGCGGGATTGACCTCTGCTTCAGAAGTGTTTACCCAAACTTCTTTTCTAATCATATCGCGATCGCTTGTAATAGTTTTAAAAAACAATTCCATTAATCGCAAGCTAGAAAAAGTATTAATTTCATAAGATTTAGCGATCGCCGCTGCGTCTCTTTGTCCGTGAACATTAACCCCATGATTAATAATTAAAATATCAATTTTGTTTAGCTCGTTAATTAACTCCGCTTCTTGTCCAATTTGCCAAGATAAAGTTGTAATTGCTAACTCACTTCCTTCAATATCTAAAACAACAGTGCTATTAGAGGAAGTCAGGGCGATAACTTTTGCCCCTGCTAAATGTAGCTGGGTTAACAATGCCTTACCCAAAGTACCCGATGCTCCAGTAACAGCAATGCGTTTATTTTTTAAAGATAGTGCTGTACCAAGCAATTTATCTACCAAAGAAAAAGTGCCAGAAAAATAAGCATCTTGATTATCAAAATGGTGTCGCCAATGATAGGGACGATTAACAAACCAACGGGAAGGCAAATTAGTAAACTCTCCTGGGCGATGAGTTACGTCAGTCAGCTCATCTACTAGAGGAATTCCTAAGCCCCGAGCGATCGCACCGAATAAAAAACTCAGTGTATACACAAAACCCGTCCACGCTGTCCATTGAGGAGATATATTCCAAGTATGAACAACGCCCCAGGGTAAAATGCTGAGGAACAACATAACTAAAGATTCAGGAACATCATTGTACCAATGTGCCTGACGATAAATTGTATCGCTGACGACGGATAAATCTCGCCGAAATACCCGATGATGCCAAACATGAAGACGATATAAAGGCTGCCAAAGATGAGACAAAGTATGATATAAATCTCTGACTAATTCTACCCAAAGCACTGAAGCCAAAGCGATCGCCAATCCTGTTACTAAGCTAATCATCATTCAAAAAAATTGTTATAAGTTTAACTAAATTTAAAATTATTAAAATATTGCTCCTGCTGATCAATCTAACCAAAAAAAGGGAAAATCAACCAAACAACAGTAAAATGCAGTTAGTTAAATATTAAATTTAGCTAAGAAAGTTTACAATTTTAGATACAATTGAGCCAGTGCGATTTTATTGAATAGACTGTTTAATTCAGCTTAAGTCGCCCTAATTATCGATTAAAGTGCAGAACAACAATTATGGCAGAGAATTATTGGCGAAAAAAAGAATCAGCGGAAGAATTCGACCCCATTAACTCTCTCCTATCTGAATTATCTGATCCAGAAGCAGCCGAAGAAGAATTTAGAAACGACTTTTTTCAAGGTTTAGCAGGGCGTAGGCAGAAAGCTGCGTTTCTACTAATGGCGATCTGGATCGTTACGATATCCCTTCATTTGGTTAGTTGGGGAAAATGGCTAGTCCTAGGTGTTACTGCTTTAGCGGCTATGCAAGTATTACGTTATCTTTTCACACAACCAGAAGCGATCCCTCCAGCCTTGACTGGGAAAAATTTAGCATCTATACCCAAGGTTTCTTTATTGATTGCGGCAAAAAATGAAGAAGCTGTAATTGGTAATCTAGTTAAAATGCTCTGTAGCCTCAATTATCCTGCGGATAAATACGAAGTCTGGGCAATTGACGATCGCAGTACTGATAATACTCCCGCCATCTTAGATAAGCTAGCGGTAGAATACCCTCAACTCCAAGTAGTTCATCGCGCCGCTAATGCTGGCGGTGGTAAATCAGGAGCATTAAATCAAGTATTACCCCAAACTTTTGGCGATATTATTGGTGTGTTTGATGCCGATGCCAAAGTCACGCCAGACTTATTAAACAGAGTTGTTCCCCTGTTTAGCAATAAGAAGATAGGTGCAGTCCAAGTTAGAAAAGCGATCGCCAATGATGCCGACAACTTCTGGACAAAAGGACAAGCAGCAGAAATGGCTCTTGATAGCTATGTCCAACAACAGAGGATCGCCGTTGACGGTATTGGTGAGTTGAGAGGGAATGGTCAGTTTGTTAGTCGCGTTGCTTTAAATAGCTGTGGTGGCTGGAATGAAGAAACGATTACTGACGATTTAGATTTAACAATTCGTCTACATTTAGATAACTGGAAGATTGGCTTTCTGCTAACTCCTCCAGTACTGGAAGAAGGAGTAACCAAAGCTACTTCCCTGTGGCATCAACGTAACCGTTGGGCAGAAGGCGGTTATCAACGTTATCTTGACTATTGGCGTTATATTTTTCGTACACCAATGGGTTTTGGGAAAAGAATCGACCTAATCTGTTGGATGTTTCTACAGTATATTGTTCCTGCGGCTAATGTACCCGATATCATGATGGCGATCGCCCGTCACCGTTTTCCCTTACTTAGCCCTCTGACTATTTTGTTGTTTGCCTGGGGGTTTTGGGGGATGTTTCAGGGTTTAATCCGTATCCGTGTCTCAGAAGGCAAGCAACTTGATGTTACTGCTGTTGCTACTATCGTTTGGCAATCTATACGGGGCTTGGTTTACATGATTCACTGGCAAATTGTCATGCTTAGTATCACTGCTAGAATGTCTGTGCGCCCCAAACGCCTCAAGTGGGTTAAAACCATCCATGAAGGCACATTGTCAGTGAGCAGTGAGCAGTGAGCAGTGAGCAGTGAGCAGTGAGGAAGCTACCAAAATTTGGCTACTTTTGATGATTTAAATTCCATTAAAAACATGACAGCATGGATTTATCTTCACGGTTTTGCTTCTAGTCCCCAATCTAACAAAGCACAATATTTGCGCGATCGCTTTACTGAAATCGACCTCAATCTCAATGTTCTCGATCTCAACCAGGGAAACTTTACCCACCTAACTCTAACTCGACAGATTGAACAAACTGTTGCTGCTTTTCCCGACTACGATATTCCTATTACTTTAATTGGTTCTAGTTTTGGCGGGCTAACTGCGGCGTGGGTAGCGGAAAAATATCCCCAGGTAAAAAAACTGATCCTTCTAGCACCTGCTTTTGGTTTTCCGACTAGTTGGTTATCTCGCTTAGAACCTTCTCAAATCAAACAATGGCAGGATTCTGGCTATTTGGCTGTGTATCATTACGGCGAAGACAAACAAATTCACTTACATTATCAATTTCTTCAAGATGCAGATAACTATCCTCTATCGGGATTAAAGCGATCGCTTGATACGTTAATCTTACATGGCATTAATGATGATGTTGTGCCGATCCAAGTCAGTAGAGATTATGCCAATCAACATTCTAGGGTTAAGTTAATCGAACTAGAGAGCGATCATGGATTAAACGATATGAAAGCCAGAATTTGGCAGGAAATTCAGACTTTTATCGGCAATAATTAGATTTTAAATAACTATAATTTAATGACCAAGCCGACAAACTAATTTGTTACTAGCTGCAGAATGGTTATCTTGAGCTACTAATTCGATTTTTCCTTGAGAATTAATGATCCAGGTGTTTGCTTCAGTTATGAGTTGATAATCTGAATCTAATTCTTGTAAGATGCGGCGATGGTCTTTGGGAGTTTGTTTTGATATCCTATTAGAAAATATCTTAGTAGAAGATGTTCCCAAATCGCCCAATGTTTCTTCTGTGGTTATTTCTCTCATTAGATTATTGGGTATACCACCGCGACCAATATTACGAAACTGATTTTTAGTAAAATCTTCTCCCACACCACAACCTGTAGAAATATAATTTTCAGCTTCTAAGGGAGATTGCTCTTGATATTCAGTCTGAATTTTAGAACTATTATCTAGGGTAATAATTTCTACTATGCCTTTTTTGGTTTCTACTTGTGAACTAGCAGTAATGCGACTCTCAGGAGCGGTAAAAAATCCTTGGGTATTAATTGTAATATTGCCGCCACTACCCTGTTGAGCATCTGCACTAATGCGATCTGATTCTAATAAGACTAAATTATTCGTTGTTAGAGCAATATTCCCACCATCACCATTTTGCTGGGCGGTGGTAGAAATTTCACTGTTATTATTTAAAATAACCAACTCTTGGGCTGTTAGATTAATTGAGCCTCCTGTACCTGAGGCGGTATTGGCGATGATCTTACCTTTAGTATCTAAGTTAAGGGTATTGGTACTAATTGTAATATCCCCTGCATTAGATAAACCAAAATTGCTCACCGAGATTTGTGCTTCATCTACGATCTCTAGATTAGGAGTATTAATAATCAGATTGCCACTGTCTCCCTGGGGTTGTTGCTCAAAAGGTAAATTTTCAATTCCTGAAGAAGCAGAAATACCGCTAATTAGTTTTGTTTCTAATATGTTGCCATCCAAGTCTGGAGTTTGCAATATTCCTGTACCATAAATTTCTATGGACTCTGCTGCATTAATTGTGATTGTTCCTCCTTTACCTTCCCCTGCTAAGGCTTGAATCTGACTACCATCCTTAATAATTAATTTGTTAGTATTAACGTCTATTTGACCGCCATCCCCTGCCCTTTGAGTGGAAGTACTCACAACTGAAGGATTATTGCCTGCATTACCAGATAATTCCATAATTTCGGCAGCATCAATAGTAATATCTCCTCCTGCACCTTGACTCAAAGTGCCAGCAGAAACAGCAGAGCCATTTTGAAAGAAAATTTGGGGAGCTTTGAGTAGAATATCTCCTCCTGCACCTAAGATCGCCTGTTCGATGTTTGAGCTTAGTTGTCCTACCTGAGTAAATAAAAAACTGCGATCTAAATTGATTGATTTGGTGGCTTCTAGATTGATGATGCCTCCTTCTCCCTTAAGATCGGTAAAATTACTTACCCCAGAAGTAGATAAGTTGATTGTATTGCCTTGAAAATTTACTATTCCACTATTATTGACCAAAGCTCCAGTTGCTAAATTTATCTCGCCAAATTTGCTAACGTTAGCATAATTAAACTGCCAACTATAGTCGCTATTTTCTAGGGCAATTTTTCCTGAGGCAATACTACTAATTTCGATATTGCTGGCAATACCATTAAGACTATTTCTGGTTATGGATATATTACCCCCCAGTAAAGCCAAAGTTTCATTGGGCTGAATGCTTAAACCATTAATCGGATTACTTCCTGCACGATTAGCATTAGGCAAGATGGTTATCTCTCCTGGGTTAGTGCCATACTGTAAACCAATGGGAGAACTAATCGTTAATATTGCCTCAGTTTCAGGAGCGACGGCACTAAACTCAAATCCATCTTCAAAGATCAGGCGATCGCCAGTAGTGGCAATAAACGATCCTCCGATGTTTAGTTGAGCATTAGCACCAAAGATAATTCCCGCAGGATTTAATAAAAACAAGTTGGCATTGCCGTTAGCTTGGATTAAGCCGTCTATGGTTGAGAATGTTCCCCCTGTAACACGGCTAAAGATATTGTTGATGTCTGCGGTATTGTCAAAATTAACTACTTCTCCTGTGGGTAAAGAGAACTGTTGAAAACTATGAAAGAGATTTTGACCAGCCTGAATACCCCCTGTGATGTTAGAGATATTGCCATTAATATTAACTTGAGTATTGGTTGTACTATCAGTAGCTATCTGTGCCTGAACGCTGCCATGACTAATCACTAAACCTAAAGTGGCAACTGTCGCCGTAGCATTGACTTTAAATCCATAGCCACCAAAATTAGTAGATAGCATAGTAACAATCCCAAAAAGAAACCCTACGCAATCTTAACTTATTTAAATTTAATAGAAAATGTCAGCAGGATCGGCGGTACGGAGCTTTTTAATAGCGATCGCACCAGAGATTATACACATTAAAATGTTAAGAGCAAAAACTTTAAGAGCAATCCCCATACTCATACTTACAGGGAGTTCAATAAAGTTTGTCATTAAGTAATAAATGCCGTAAGAAGCCAAATAACCAGGAATAAAACCCATAATTGCTAAGATTAGGGACTCTTGTAACACTACTAGAGATAAATCACGGTCTTCGTAACCCATTGCCTTAAGAGTGGCATATTCAGGTAGATGTTCACTCACATCGGTATAAATTACCTGATACACAATAATAATCCCGACAATAAAACCAATCATCGCCCCAAAATTTAGTACTTTACCTTCAGACCATGTAGCCACATCATCTTGTTCTGCTTGAATTAATTCTTCTTTGGTTAATACCTTAAGATCTTGGTTGAGATTTTTTTTAATCCGCCTGATTACTTCTGGGGGATTTGCTCCAGGTTCAAGAGATAATACACCTACCGAAACTTCTTTCAGTTTTTCTTGTCCCTGGATTTGTCCGTAATTCCAGTCACTCATAACTGCTACGCCATCGTAATAAAAAGTGCTGCCAAGACTAAACAAACCCATCACAGTTACTCGACGATTATCTAAGATACTGGAAACCCTACCTTTGTTAGCAAATAGTTGGGGAATATCTCCTGATTCAGATTTTGCCAGGCGATCGTATAGAATACCTCCTGGGATAGATAGTAGATTTAACTGCTGGTTAATTTCAGGAATTTTAAATACTGGCTTATTTGGGTTAAAAGCAATAATCTGCATCGAAGATGATTTGATATTGGCTTTTTCCTCCTTTGAAGACTCTAATAACTTGGGGTCAACCCATTTGCCAAAACCAACATACAAAGGTTTCGCATCAGCGACTCCCTCAATAGCATCTGTTTGATAAAGATAGATACTGGGGAAAGAACTTTCTCTAATGTTCTCTGCATAGGAAGATATTAAATAAAGATCGCCATTGAGATTTTCGGGCAAAAGATTCACCCCATCGAATAGCATTGCTCTAAGACCTAATTGAGTAAAAATGAGAATGATCGAAAATGCTACTCCCAAAATTGCCACTAGTAAACGAATTTTCTGATGGGATAACTGTAACCACGCCACAGGAGTGCGACGGAGATAAGAATTTATTTTTCGCAACAGTAGATATATTGGTTTCATTATCATTTATTGATCCAGGGGAATCGCCAATCTTCCGTACACTAATCAGTAATTAATTATCAATTTCGACTCTTACTCTCATGTTGGTTAATCCTGCGACTTTTTTACTATCTTCAGGATTGATGCGAATTTTGACTTCGACAATACGGGAATTTTCATCTTGAGTAGGATCTTGAGTTGATTCTGACAACTGCTTTGCTCCTACCTGTAAGCCTAAATGTTCAACTGTTCCCTTGAGTTTTCCTTCAAAGCCTCCATACTCGCTGCTGATAGTTGCTGGTTGTCCAATACGCACTCTAGAAATATCAGTTTCATATACTTCGGCGATCGCATACATTTCATCAGTGCGACCTAATTCTACAATTCCCTGTTGAGTGTTTACTTGTTCCCCCACACGGGTATTTATCCGCAAAATCTGACCCGCGATCGGTACTTTTACTTTGGTATCTTCTAAATCGGCTCTACGCTGTTCTACGGCAATAATCGATCGTTCTAGCTCAATTTCTGCTACCCTGACATCGACTGGTCGAATTTCTTGTAATCTAGCTAAGTTTTCTTTTTCTTGGTTAATTTCTTCTTTTATAGTTTGCTGAGTATTATTTAACTGCGCTTTACGTTCGTTTAACCCAGCTTGAGCCATATCTAATTGTTCTTGAGCTTGATCAAAAGTTTCTGTGCTGACTGCTCCCTGTTGTTGTAAGGTTTGATTGCGATCGTAAGTTAGCTGCGCCTGTCTTAATTGTGCTTCGGCAGAAGCGATCGCGGCTTGTCTTTCTACGGTTTCATGACGCAACTGAGACTCTAACCGAGCAATATTAGCTTTTTGTGCTGCAAGATCTGCCTGTTTGGTTTCCCCTGCGCGAGTTTGTTCTAATTTTGCCTGAGCAAGTTCTACCTGTTTTTCGGCTTCTTCTAAATCTCTTTCCCTATTTTCCAACCCCTGAAGAATAGCAATTACCTGATTTTTCTCCACGCGATCGCCTTCGTCAACTAAAATCTGATTAACTCGACTATCCTCGGCGTTAGCCACAGAGAGTTTAATTACCTCCCCTCTAGGAATTAATTTACCCAAGGCTACTACCTGTGTTGGTTGCTTTACTTGAGTTTGGGCTTCTGTAGTTGTATCTTGGGATTGAGCCTGGGAGTCGGCATTACAAGCAGTAGCCAGAATTAAAATACTGAGAACAACACTAAACTTCTTAAAACCACTTAACCAGAAATTTAAGCAAAAAAAAGACATACGGTTAGACGTGGAGATCTCTAATTAGAAAAAATAGCTTTGAGCGATGGGGTTAATTAGGTTAACGAAAATTGGTAAGTCTGATTCCTTAGCTGTGCATAGATCTAGGATTTTAACCAGTAATAGTAAATAAATTTTAGTTTAGATAATGACTCGTATTTTCGATCTGCTCTTGGATTGCTTTAGAGGTATATACTAGCAATTTTATTGTTGAAGTTGCCTGGGGCAGAGGCGATCGCGTGGCTTAAGCTCTTTAAATGTAGCTAGAGTACGCTAGAAGTCAACAAAAATTAAACTTTTCATAATATCTATCTTAAATGCAAGTCAAAAGGTTGTTATTTCGGATTAGATATTGCTTAATAACCTATAGTTATTACTAGGTAAGTCAGATGGAATTGCGTCAACTCAAATATTTCATTGCCGTTGCTGAAGAACTACACCGTCTCAAACTAGTTTGGGTTTAGCATCGGCGGGTGTGGGAATTACTGCGGAGGTTTCCCATAAATGGTCGCACGGCGCACGACTTGAAAAACCTCAAGTCTGCATGGCGACTCCGCAAGAACAAGTCTTGCTATTCGGTTTTATACTTACGATCGGCAACGCCGAGATAAATTGCGTCCTATTAAAGATGTGAATTGCCTCGAAATAATAAAACTGGAATATGACTGCTACGTAGCATTTGAGCCGTCGTACTACCAATTACCAGATGACGAATTCGGCTATGTCCGTAAGCTCCCATAAGTAATAAACTGATGTCTTGCTCGGTAACATAGTTCGAGATCGCTTTTTCGGAATGTCCTTCTATCAAAGAACAAACTGGTTCAAATCCAGCCTGTTGTGCCAATTGCTTGGCTGATTCAAGTCGTGCGATCGCTGTCTGTTCTGTTGCACTCTTAGCAACGGTGACGATATGTAATTCCAGACCTTCAAAAACAGACGAATCGGCGATAAATTGGAGAATTTTTTGGCAACTGGGACTACCATCATAGGCAATCAATACCCGTTCGAGCGGTTTGAACTGACGTGAAGTTACTAAGCAGGGTTTATGGCTACTACGAACGATCCTTTCTAGATTTGCCCCTAGGTGTCCCGAAGCAAACTCGGCAGCTTGACCTCGCTTCCCCAGTACGATTAGATCGCAGCCAGCCTCAAATTGTGATAAACAATCGACCAGAAAACCCGTTTCGTGAAGCAGATTAATCCGATCTACTCCTTCTGATTTAAGGCTTTGGGCTGCTGCTTGTAAAACTAATTTCGCCCGTTGGCGATCGATCTTAGCTTTCTCGTGTTCCAATTCCACCAAACGAGTAAGTAAATTTTCTGAAGTATCAATGCCGATCGCACCGCTTAAGTTTCCCGTCTGCACTGCTTGTTGACCGCGAATATCGGTAACGCAGAGAACATCTATTTCTGCCTGGAGGCGAGTCGCAAACCACGCCCCATAATGATAGATATTTTCCGCAAAAGCCGAGCCATCGGTACAGAGTAAAATTTTTTTCATAGTTTAAAGTCCTAATTATCAATAACTGCGGAGTCCTTATTAACTGCCAAGCGATCGAATAAAGTCGCGCTGGCTTGGTTTAAACCAACTACCTCTACTTCAGCACCACTACGACGGAATTTATTAACTACTTTATCAACTGTTTCGACTGCTCCCTGATCCCACAGGTGAGCGTTAGTTAAATCGATGGTAACGCGATCGACTAGTTCCCTAAAATCGAAGGATCGAAGAAACTCTTCTTTAGATAAAAAGAAAATTTGACCGGCCACTTTATAAATACGGTGAGTACCATCATCGCTCAAAGTCTTGTCTACAAATACGAGCAAAGCAATCTTACGAGAAAAGAACACCGTACTCATCACAATTCCCGTCGCTACGCCCAAAGCAAAATTACGAGTAAAAATAATCACGAACATAGTAGTTAACATCACCACTGTTTCCGAGCGCGGAATGCGGGACATATTTTTAAAAGATGACCAACTAAATGTGCCGATCGAAACCATAATCATTACAGCAACCAGGGCAGCCATGGGCATTTGTCTAACCCAATCTTGTAAAACCAAAATGGCAAACAACAGAAAAATTCCCGCCGAAAGAGTTGATAATCTCCCTCTACCCCCCGACTGAACGTTGATCACCGATTGTCCGATCATGCCACAACCTGCCATACCGCCAAAAAAAGCTGTAACCATGTTGGCAATACCTTGCCCTTTGGCTTCTTGATTTTTATCGCTGGGAGTATCGGTCAGATCGTCTACCAAAGCAGCAGTCAGAAAAGAAGCTAATAAACCGACAATTGCCATGGTTAAAGAATAAGGGAAAATAATCTGTAGGGTTTCCAGATTAAATGGCACGCTTGGCAAAGCAAATATAGGTAGGGTGGTCGGTAATTCTCCCATATCTCCCACGGTAGGAACTTCGAGCTTTAGGGCGATCGCTGCTATAGTCATTACCGCTAAGGCTACCAGGGGGGAAGGTACGGCTGTAGTAAAGCGAGGCAAAATATAGATAATTGCCAAAGAAAGCACCGTCAAGATATAAACCGTAACGGGTACATTAGTAAGTTGGGGCAACTGAGCCAAAAAAATCAGCACTGCTAAAGCATTGATATAACCAATCATCACCGCTCTAGGTACGTATTTCATTTGGCGACCTAGTTTGAGTACCCCAAAGATTACCTGGATTACTCCTGTTAAAAAAGTGGCTGCCAAAAGATACTGCAAACCATGTTCTTTAACTAAATCGATCATCAGCAACGCCATTGCTCCTGTCGCAGCAGAAATCGATCCTGGTCTTCCTCCCAAAAAAGCCGTCAAAACAGCAATAATAAATGAGGTATAAAGCCCCACTTTCGGATCGACTCCAGCAATAATCGAAAAAGCGATCGCTTCTGGAATTAATGCCAGTCCTACTACTGCCCCTGCTAAAAGGTCTTGTCTGGTGTTAAAAAACCACTCTCGTTGGAAAAATTTTAGGTTCAATTTAGCTTCCTCAAGTAATCAAGTCTGGTGCAAATACAGCTTTTGTTTAAGCTGTTATGTTTTTAAACAAGATATATATTATTTCAGGTTGTGTTGCAAAAAGTTGAAGCTGTAGTACATTAGTATGTGTTTACTAACTGTCATTGCTCCTGTTCCCGAACGACAAATAGTTTTGTTTGACTGAGCTTTTACTTAAGTGTTCCCAAATAGATCGGAAAATAATCAACGTCTGATTATCGATACATTCAGACATATATCAAGCTCAAACTTTAACTGCGATCGCCCTAAAATAGGCTAAATCTCCAAAGCACGATCGATCGCGCTACCTTTTCTGCCTTGGAAACACTCAAATAAAATATTTCAAACTCAAGCTGGCAATTCTTTGATTGTGCCATGGCGATTACGCTCTAAAGGAACCGCTTCGCACATTGTACTCTTGTGGTATAAAGGTATCGCCTATTAGGATCAGATACTTGCAGTAAAACTTGGTTTGCTTAGAATTGAATTTTTTCGATGATTGTAATTTACAACTTTAAATTATAACTTTTGTCAATATTAGATAAAACTTTTTTATATAAAAATAACATTTATATTTTGCTAGATTATTAATAACTCAGAAAACAGCAAAGCAAAATCGATTAAACAAGATGATTACTTCAGTTCCAAACCATAACTCAAAATTCATAAATCCCTTATTCTTCCTTCAGCAATGGCTCGATCGCTTGAAGATTGAAGAAGAAACAACAGCAAGAAGGATAGTAAAATTAATACCCGCACAATGTCCCTTTGCTAGAGAAATAGAGGTATTTGGCAAGGTTATTCTTCGCATTCCTCCTCTGTGTAAATTAAATCCTCTTTACGAGCAGTTAATTGGATTGCGGTTTCGCGCCCTTTGTTTTCTGGCGGAACATTGTGGTGAAGATATTACGCCCTATTGTTCCTAAACTAAGCGAAAAGAAAAAGCGATCGCAATTTCTAGCTCTCTAAATAAAAAGCTAATCTTTATCTACAGCTAAAAGAGCATCAATGTCAGCAGAAGTTATATATTCTAAATTGGCTGATATTTTTTCGATACCCCAATTCCACCAGGCAATTTCCAGTAATGCTTTAATAGTTTCGTTATTAAATCTTCGTTTGATAATTTTGGCAGGATTTCCACCCACAACACAATAGGGAGGAACATCGTTAACTACGACTGATTTAGCAGCGACGATCGCTCCATCTCCAATAGTTAATCCTGGCATAATAACTGATTCGTAACCAATCCAGACATCGTTACCTACTACAGTGTCACCCTTAAAGGGAAATTCATCATCATCTGGTGTTACTTTTTCCCAACCGTTGCCAAAAATATAAAAAGGATAGGTAGAAAATCCAGATATTTTATGATTTGCCCCATTCATAATAAATTTTATGCCTGTTGCCAAAGCACAAAACTTACCGATGATTAATTTGTCTTGGCTAAATGGATAGTGATAAAGAACATTGCGTTCAAAGTCTTCTGAATCTTCTGGATCGTCATAGTATGTATAGTCGCCAATAATAATTTTGGGATTATTAACAGTGTT
>JASJDX010000537.1 GCA_030064975.1 Pleurocapsa sp. MO_192.B19 | reverse complement strand
CTATGGCGAAGATTTCTCGATGACTATTCCTCTGTTTGATGGTGGTAGCGTCACTATTTAATTTTATTACTTAGACCAATAGGGAGAGAGAAGAGTAGGCGAAGGGCTCTTCGCCCCTAACTACTAACAACTAACCAAAATAATCATGACTCGTAACATATATGCACTTTTAGTAGGCATCGATGCTTATACTTATCCTGTACCACCGTTGCAAGGATGCGTTAACGATATCAAAGCCATAGAGGAATATTTACAGGGTAGAGTAGCCCAAGATGATTATCAACTGCATCTTCGTACTTTAATCGATCGCGATGCCACTCGCCAAGGAATCATTGATGGGTTTCGCGAACATCTATCTCAAGCCAAGAGTGAAGATATAGCTTTGTTTTACTATGCGGGACATGGTTCACAAGAGCAAGCACCACCTGAGTTTTGGGACATAGAACCCGATCGCCTGAATGAAACTATTGTCTGTTACGATAGTCGCAGCCCTGGGGGTTGGGATTTAGCTGATAAGGAATTCAACAAATTAATTTCGGCAGTATCTCAGAATAATTCCCATACAGTAGTAATTATGGACTGCTGCCATTCTGGTTCTGGTATTCGCGGAGAATTAGAATTAGATATTGCAGTGAGAAAAGCACCTTTAGACCAAAGGAAAAGACCTTTAAATAGTTTTATTGTTGATCCTTCTGAGATTGAGCAAACATCTACTTCTCGTAGTTTAGAAGCTGGTTCTAGCTGGATGTTATCTCAGGGTAAGTCTATTTTTCTTGCCGCTTGTCGCGATCGCGAATTAGCCAAGGAATATTATGCTGATGGTACAAAAAGAGGTGTATTTTCTTATTTTTTAATTGATACTCTTACAAAAACTAACGGGAGTCTTACTTACCGCGATTTATTTAAACGCACCGATGCTTTAGTTCGCAGTAAAGTAACCGCTCAATCTCCTCAAATTGAACCTAAATCAACAGCTTTAGAGCAACCCTTTTTAGGTGGGGCAATATCTACTCATCCTGCTTACTTTACCGTTAGTCATCAACCTAATTACGGCTGGGTAATTGATGCTGGTGCAGTACATGGCATTACTCAGGGGACTAATAATGAAACCACTGAGCTAGCAGTCTTTCCTTTTGATACACCTGTAGCAGAATTAACTCAGCCAGACAAAGCAATAGCGACAGCGCAAGTATCTCAGGTAATGCCGCAGTTAAGTCAGATCGCTGTAGAGAATTTACAATCTGAAACTATCTATAAAGCAATTGTAACTATTTTACCCCTACCGCCTAAAGGAGTATGGATTACAGGAGAAACAGCAGGAGTTGAGTTAGCACGTCAAGCATTACAACAGCAATCTTCTCTTTATATTACTGAAGTTACCGAGCCTGAAACAGCAGAATGGCAATTAATAGCTCGTGACTCTCAATACATAATTACTAGACCAGTTGACGATCGCCCGTTAGTTGCTCTGATCGACCAATATACTGAAGCTAATGCTAGAAAGGCTATCCAGCGATTAGAACATCTAACTCGTTGGACAAATATCGCCGAACTAGCTAGTCCAGCCACTAGTCGGATTTCGGCTGATGCGGTAAAAATGTCAATCTATCAACGCGATCGAGAATTGACAGATACAGACTTACGTTTGTCCTATCAAGAAGAGAATGGAAAATGGCGACAGCCAACCTTTAAAGTCAAACTCACCAACAATAGTAATCTTCCTCTGTACTGCGCCTTATTAGATTTAAGCGATCGCTATGCCGTAAGTGCAGAATTACTAGCTACTGGTGGGGTTTGGTTGCAGCCTGGGGAAGAAGCTTGGGCATTAGATGGTCAACCGATTTATTCGGCAGTCAACAAAGAACTTTGGTCACAACAGGGCATTACTGAAGCCAAAGATATTCTCAAGCTGATTGTTAGCACTGCTGAATTTGATGCCACCCTTTTAGAACAAGACGAACTCGATTTACCTACCCGCGCAGTTACCACTCCTCAAAGGGGCAAAGGTACATTCAATCGTTTGATGAGCAGAGTACAAACTAGGGCATTTAGTAGTCAAGCCGAAACCGAAGCTGTATATGATGACTGGGTAACAAGTCAGGTTAACATTACCACCATACGTCCCCAGGAAACTATTTCCATTCCTCACGGAGATGAAAGTAGAGCCTTGGGAGTTGGCGTAACTATACAACCCCATCCCAGTTTTCAAGCCAAAGCCCGTCTTACTACAGTTAATCAGGCTACCAGAGCTTTAGATAATTATACTGTTCCACCCATTTTTACAGAAGAAAGGACCTTAGTACAGCCTTTTCAATTTACTACTAGTCGCGGTAGTAACCCTGGCTTGAGTGTTTTGGAATTAACCCAGGTACAAAATTCGGCAACAGTAAATAGAAATAATCCTCTCAAATTAGTTGTTGATACTTCTCTAGCCGATAACGAGCAATTATTACCCGTAGCTTATGATGGTGAATTTTTCTTACCTTTAGGTTGGGGTAAAAATATTGCGGGTGGTCGAACAGAAATTAATTTAACCAGATTACCAAATTCAGTAGGGGAGAAAGACATTTCGCCCTCCAGTAATACATCGGTGGAAGATACTCGCAGTCTTGGCGGTTCGTTGCGCATTTTATTTCAAAAAATTATTAGTCAGAAATTTAAGCGGGAGTTCAAGTATCCTCTGCTTGCTGTGGCTGATGTTAGTCCTGATGAAACCATAACCTATATCCAAGAAATTGCCCAGGTTAAAGCCCAAGTCGCCAAAGCAGATAACATCATTCTCTATGTTCATGGCATTATCGGCGATACGGAAGATATGGTTAGAAGTGTGCGTCGCACTGAAGTTGCGATTAAGGGTGAATCACAATCACTAATCGATCTCTATGATCTAGTATTAACTTTTGATTACGAAAACCTCCATACACCCATCGAAGAAAATGCCCGTTTATTGAAACAGAGACTAGAACAAGTTGGTTTAGGCGCAAATCATGGTAAAAACTTACATATAGTCGCTCATTCTATGGGTGGTTTAGTATCTCGTTGGTTTGTTGAACGAGAAGGAGGCAATGCGATCGCCCAACATCTAATTATGCTGGGTACACCTAATGCGGGTTCTCCTTGGTCAACGGTAGAAGACTGGGCAGTAACGATGCTCGGTATTGGACTTAACGGTTTATCTACTGTTTCTTGGTCAGTTCCCGTGTTGGGAATGTTGATGCGAGTGATTGCTACTTCTGCTAGTGCTTTAGAAATAATTGATGTTGCTTTAGACCAAATGAAACCAGGTTCAAAGTTTCTCAAAAATTTAGCTATTAGCCGCGATCCTAAAATTCCTTATAGTATTGTCGCTGGCAATACTTCGATTATTCCTGCTGCTTTAGAGTCTCAGGGGAACAAACCTAGTTTAATTGACCGATTAACCCAAAAATTATTTAACCGTGTAGTTTCCTTTGCCTTCTTTGGACAACCTAATGATATCGCTGTCAAGGTAGATAGCATCAAAAGTGTAAATAGTGAGCGAACTTATCCACCCCAGATTCAAGAAGTGGCTTGCGATCACATGGTTTATTTTTATCATCCAGAAGGTTTGCAAGGACTTTCCCAGGCTATTACAAAAGCTTGGCAAACTGAAAACAGGCTTTCTATTTACTAACTACTAATATGAAATACAAAGATTAATTCTCATTACTCATTACTCTTGTACGGGCAAACGGCCGTTTGCCCCTACTTACTACTTGGCAAGGCTTCAAAATTCCCATCATGTCCCAATTAAAACGAAATTTAGCCGTAATTATTGGCATCGATCGCTATCAAAACGGTATTTCTTCTCTAGCAACTGCGGTTAATGATGCTAAAAAAATCGCGCAAATCCTGCAACAAGAACATAATTATCAAATGTGGGGTTTGTTAAACGAACAAGCAACTTTAAAAAGCTGTCTGCGATTACTGGAAGAATTTTTACCTCAAAATGTCCAAGAAAGCGATCGCCTGATTTTTTATTTTGCGGGACACGGTATCGCTCTTAATAGCAACGATGGCTTAGAAGGATTTTTGATTCCCCAAGATGCGCGACTGGGAGACACTAGCAGCTATTTACCGATGGTGCGGTTGCAAAAAGCTTTAAGTAACTTACCTTGTCGTCATTTCTTATGTATCCTTGACTGTTGTTTTGCAGGGGCATTTCGTTGGTCGAGTACCAGAGATTTATTAATTGCCCCTGAAGTCATTCACAAAGAGCGATACGATCGCTTTATTGAAGCAGCAGCGTGGCAGGTAATTACCTCTGCCTCTCATAACCAAAAAGCTGCCGATATCTTGAATTTAGAAGACGATCGTGGCGAAACAGATAGTCATCATTCTCCCTTCGCTATGGCTCTAATTGAGGCATTACAGGGAAAAGCTGATGCTAGTCCCCCAGCCAAAGATGGTAAACCTCCTGGGGATGGGGTAATTACTGCTACTGAACTATATTTATACTTGCGCGATCGCGTAGAGGTGGCTAGCGAAAGAAATAGAACCAGGCAAACTCCTGGTTTATACCCCCTCAATAAACACGATCGCGGTGAATATATTTTTCTTACCCCAGGACACGAACTCAATTTACCTCCCGCACCACCTTTAGATGAATCTCTAAATCCCTATCGCGGTTTAGAATCTTTTGACGAGTCTAATAGTAATTTGTTTTTTGGTAGACAGGCGTTGAGCCAGAAGCTATATCAATTTTGCCAACAGCGAACCTTAACAGTAGTTCTGGGGGCTTCGGGAACGGGTAAATCTAGCTTGGTTAAGGCGGGATTAATTCCCTATATAAGAGCGTTAAATAAACCACAATGGGTAATTTTGCCACCGATCCGTCTTGCTGAATCTCCTTTTCGGGCGTTGAGTGATGTCTTAGAAAATGTCTTAAAAAACATCGGCATTAATAACATTAATAACATTAATAATATTAATAATAAGGGCGAACAAGCGTTTGCCCACACAGATAAAATAGAAGAACATCTCCAGCAATGGATGCAGGAAAACCCAAATCAGAAATTGCTCATAGTCATCGATCAAATTGAGGAACTGTTTACCCTCTGTAAAGATAGCCAAAAGCAATCGCAGTTTTTAACCCTTCTGAGTCAGGCGATCGCCAAATTTCCCCAACAATTGCGTTTAATTCTCACTCTGCGGTCTGATTTTGAACCCCAGTTAAGAAATACTGCTCTTGAACCCTACTGGATGAAAGCGCGCTTTGTGATTCCAGCTATGACTAGAGAAGAATTGCG
>JASJDX010000536.1 GCA_030064975.1 Pleurocapsa sp. MO_192.B19 | reverse complement strand
AGCTTCAAGAATTAAGATTGTTGGCGCACAATGGAATCCCAAAAATGTATCTCAAATGCTGCGACTTCGCTGTGCATATTTAAACCAAGATATTAGTTTGAGTATTTGTGCTTAGTTAAAAAGTGGGATGCTCCCTAATACATACAGGTAGTGTAAATCTTACTAAATGGTCAATGTACATAGCCTGTCGAGGTATATTTGCTCAGAGTAGACCAAGACGTATTCAACGCTGGCTCAATAATTCTCGCATTAACGTTCATCGAATCTACAAACCACTGATTAAGGCTGCTAAAGAGGGTGGAAAGAAGAAAGTATTTTTTTGACTTTTGATACTTCTCTATTCTGGGACAAGTACTGTCTGATACGTTTGGCGGTAGTTCATCGAGGTAGAGCCTTACCCGTAGTTTGTCGGGTAATAAAACATGATAGTGAAGCGCGTTTCGTTTGCCGATTACCAACAGATGTTGAAACAAGCACAAGCAAGGCTACCAGAATCAGTCAAGATAGTTCTGCTAGCAGATAGAGGATTCGTACATACTGAGTTGATGACCATGGTGACAACTCAATTGGGATGGCATTATCGTATCCGAATTAAGCGCAATACTTGGATAAGGATACGGAAACTGGTGTCAGCCGAAAAACTTTCATCTCAACTGTGGGGAAGCAATTTGTTTACATAATGTGCAAATTCATCAGGGAGAGTTCTACGGTACAGTTCCTGTAATTATTGCTCGCAATAACGTTAATGGTGAATTGTGGGCGATTGTCAGCAAGGAAAAAACCACATTGCAGACTTTTGCTGAATACGGATTGCGCTTTGATATCGAAGAAAACTTTTTAGACGATCAATCCGCTGGTTGGAATGTTCAACGCTCGATGATTCGAGACCTTTGTGCCTTATCGCGCTTGTGGTTTATTTTATCCGTAGCAACCCTTTATCTCAGCGCACAAGGAGTTCAAGTCGTCGATAGTGGTAAACGACGATGGGTTGATACTCACTGGTTTCGGGGTAATAGCTATTTTCTGAGGGCGTAATTCTGGGGTCTCCCCAGAATGTTGACCGCCCGAATCGGATAGGCTGGGATTGGGTCAAAGCAGCACTCCTTAATGGCTGGAAGTTAATCTACTCTGTCACCTTTTCTAGTCATCACGACCCTACTCCTGCGATCAGCTTGAGGAGTGCGCGGAGCGCAATCGCATCACTCAAACAATATGAGCAACGACTCTACCAATTAGAGTTTCAAGTTCAAACCTATTCCTACAATGTCTGCTGAAAGTTTTGTCAGTCAATCAGCCAAAGTTTTCCTCCCAGTCTTTCAATATGCTTGATTCCTTCTCGGCGCAATAAAGCAAAATCCATCCCAGGATGTTCTAGGGGTTGGTTGGAGATAGTTAGATGTTCGGTCATGCTTAGAATATTTTTAGCTTTTAGTTTTTAGTTTTTAGCTTTTAGTTTTTAGTTTTTAGTTTTTAGTTTTTAGTTTTTAGTTTTTAGTTTTTAGTTTTTAGTTTTTAGCTTTTAGTTTTTAGCTTTTAGTTTTTAGTTTTTAGTTTTTAGTTTTTAGCTTTTAGCTTTTAGCTCTTAGAATCTATTGAATAAAAAGCTTATAGTTGATAGAGGAGTAGAGGAGTAATCGTTAATTTTTGACTTGGTTAGAATTGATTAAAAAGGGAAAAGTCATGCTTGTTCAACCAGAATCTCAAAAAACTTATACCCTCGATGAATATCGCGCCTTGGAGGAAACGGCGGAGTTTCGCAGTGAATATGATGATGGGGAAATTTTACCAATGAGCGGAGGAACAATCGAGCATAACAACATAATTATTAATATAATTGTGATGCTTAAAATAGCTTTACGTGGAGCTAACTATCATATACAGTCTAGTGATTTGCGTTTGTGGATTCCTCAGTATCGTAAAGGAACTTATCCTGATGTGATGGTGATTGCAGGAGATCCTGTTTTTAATGAGAATCGCACTGATGAAATACTGAATCCTTGTTTGATTGTGGAAGTGCTATCTAAATCTACCGAAGGATATGACCGAGGTGATAAATTCCTTTATTATCGTTCGATTCCTGAATTTAGAGAGTATTTGTTGGTTAGCCAATCGGAATATTTCATTGAACATTATCGTAAGACTGGTGAAGGACAATGGTTATTGCAGGAATATCGAGGAAATGAAAGAGAAATTGCCTTGGAGTCGGTGGGCGTTTCTTTGGTTGTCAATGATCTGTATGAAGGGGTGAATTTCGAGTAACATTCAAATCGAATCTGATCTCAAAGAGATTTTAGGGAAGATTAATCAGAAATTAGAGAAAGTATCCTGCGGGGGCGACAACTAATTCATAAGGCTTGCTGTATAAGGGAAAAATATTAATCTGCTATTCATGCAAGAGACAGGTCTATTTCTTGTTTTCCCCTAGTTTAACAGTAGACTTTGCCCCCTAAATCCCCCAATTCTGGGGGACTTTGAACTCTTGTCCCCCCCAAACTTGGGGGGCTAGGGGGGCTGATAGACAACTTGTGTGTTCAAGATAGTCAAACTAAGGGGCACTAGGAGGGGCTAGAAGAATACGCCTAATCTCTGCCAAAACTTGGGGTAAATTATTCATCACCTGTTCATTATTGGGCGTTGCTGAATGAGTAATGGTATTTTTGGCATAATAGGGGGATGAAATGCCCTAAATGTAACTCAGAAAAAACAATTAGAAACGGTCGTCGTCGTGGAAAACAATGCTACAAATGCCGAGATTGTGGAAGACAGTTTGTTGAATCACCAATTGAGCGTAGCTACCCACCTGAAGTCAGACAATTATGTCTCAAAATGTATCTCAATGGCATGGGATTACGTGGAATTGAACGAGTAACAGAAATTCATCACACTACTGTTATGAATTGGATTAAAGAGGCTGGATTAAATTTACCAGATACACCCGAAGAGTCTGAGATACCGGAAATAACCGAAATAGATGAATTACAAACTTTTATTGGCAGTAAGAAAAATAAGCTCTGGATTTGGACAGTAGTCAATCATTGGAAACCAGGTATTATACTTTGGACAATTGGCGATCAGCTTCGCTGGTGCGCTCCGCGCAATCGCAGTAGCAACAGTTTCCAAATTATTTGGTCAATTATTAAATGTTGGCATAGCTTCTGGTACGTAACTGATGGATGGAAAGTTTACCCAGGATTTATTGAGCCAGAAGATCATCTAGTCTGCAAAACTTATATGACAAGAGTGGAGGGAGAAAATACTAGACTGAGGCATTATCTAGCTCGCCTTCATCGCAAAACCTTGTGTTATTCCAAATCTCTAGAAATGCTCAAATATTCAATTCGTCTTTTGCTTCATTATCTTAAGTTTAAAACCATTTCCGCGGTCGCTTAAATCATTACTTATTCAGCAACGCCAGATACACTAATTGAAATTGGATAACCGCCGAAAATGAAAGCATACTCACTCGATCTAAGACAAAAGATCATTGATGTTTACGAACAAAAAGAAATTTCTCAACGTCAATTAGCCCGAAGGTTTAATGTTGCTCTAAGTTTCATAGTCAAACTACTAAGACAATATCGAACTACAGGAAACATATCGCCTAAACCCTTTAACGGAGGAGTCAAGTTGAAATTAGACCCTGAAAATTTGGTGGTACTAGCTGAGTTAATTGAAAATAATAATGACGCAACTCTAGATGAACTCTGCCAAATGTTGAAAGAGCGCAGAGGAGTAAGTATTTCCCGTGCCACAATGGGAAGAATGACCCAAAGATTACAACTAACTGTTAAAAAAAACTCTGTACCCCAATGAGAAACATACAGAGCGAGTACAAAAACTCCGCCTTGATTTTTGGTCAAAAATTAGGGATATTGCCATCGAAGACTTGGTTTTCCTGGATGAAGCAGGAGTTTATTTAGCTTTAATTAGGCTATATGCCCGTGCGCCTCGGGGTCAAAGGGCTAGAGGCAGTCGTCCTCACAAAAGAGGTAAAAATGTATCGATGATTAGCGCAATCTCATTAGAAGGAATGGTCACTTCTCTCAATTTAGGTGGTTCAATCGACGGCTTGACATTTGAAGCCTTTGTCATCCGCAAACTAATACCAAAACTCTGGAAAGGTGCAGTAGTAGTCTGGGATAACTATAGTATTCATAAAGGACAGGAGATCGAGAAGGCAATTAAAAAAGCTGGAGCTAAATTAATTTATCTACCTCCTTACTCACCTGATTTTAATCAAGCATGAAAACTGTTGGTCAAAAATTAAAAGTGTTTTGCGTTCTATCGGTGCAAGAACATATCAAGATTTAGAAAGTGCGATCGCTTATGCTCATTCTCAAATAACTCTCAAAGATATTCGTAATTGGTTTGCTCACTCCTGTTACTGTATCTCACCATTTTGAGAAGGGCTATAGTCAAAGAATATAACTCAACCCAGAAAAAATTAACCAAACTGTTTAAGCAAAAGTTTTCTAGTTCTACCGAGGCAGAGTTGAATTTAAAGCTAATACAGTCGCCACTAAAATATCATCTAATTAATGAGATACAAACTACAGAAAATCAGCTGGAAAATCAAGAGACCACTTATCAAATAACTGGCATAATCCAAGCTAATAATGATGTAATTGAATCTTATCAAAATCGAGCGGTCAGATTTATTATCGCTACTAATCGCTTGGATTGTCAATCATTTAGTCCTGAGAAAATGCTCAGGAAATATAAGGAACAACAACAGGTAGAAAGAGGTTTTGCCTTTCTCAAAGACCCCTTATTTTTGAGGACACGGGTTCTGAGGTCTCCTCAGAACCGTGAGATGTCCGTTGCCGATAGTGTTTTCTTGAAATCCCCTCGCAGGATAGAAACTATGGCCAGCCCAGTCAAGGTTAAGTTAATATGGTATCTCTTGCATAAATAAATTTTTAATCAATTTCTCCCTTGTCCTCCTTGTCTCCCTTGTCTTCCTTGTCCTTCTCAACCATTCGATTAGGACTTATGCAAGAAATCTATTGATTACTCCCCTAGTCTCCCAGTCTCCAAGTCTCCCAGTCAGCCTACATAAATAACCTCTGTCAATCGGATTTAGTATGACTCCCGCCATCCCCATGTCTCCACGGCTCGGCTGCTAGCCGAGAAAAAGAAATCTCGCGCTTCGCCAAACAAATAAGTCAGCTTGGGGGGGATTCGCGAAATGCATTCGCGAATTAATGGTTTCTTTATTTGA
>JASJDX010000535.1 GCA_030064975.1 Pleurocapsa sp. MO_192.B19 | reverse complement strand
TGTACACTAAGCGTAATTAATCATCAGTAAATGGTTCTTTGATTTGGTTATTGATTGCTCATATATTCAAAATCACAATTTGTTGATTTACGACCAATATTGACACTAATTACAAATTTTAAAAAATTTTAAAAAATTCGAACGGGAGTTATCCATGAACTTGACTAAATTAACTACAATTACTATTCTTAGTCTTAGTCTTGCTTTAACAGGTAGTATGGCATTAGCTCAAGACAAAGAAGAAACTGTAGACCAAAATTTAAACCAAGCTGAACAAAATATTGATAATGTCGGCGAAAACCTCAAAAATGCTGGAGATGCTTTAGGTGATAGTGTCAAAAATACTGGCGAAGCTGCAGGACAAGGTTTAGAAAATACTGGCGAAGCCGTGGGAGAAAGCTTAGACGATGCCGGTAATGCGATCGAGCGCAACTATAACCAAGCAGAAGAACAAGTACGACAAACGGCAGCCGAAGCTGAAGAAAACATCAACCAAGCGGCTGAAGCAGCGGAAGCAGAAATCGCTGAAACTGCTGCTATGATTGAGGAAAGGTCTAATTGGGGATGGTTAGGTTTATTTGGTTTGCTCGGATTATTTGGTCTAGTTGGTAAAAGCAAAAAAGAAAAAGAAGTAGTAGTTGATCGCCGCGAACTCGATCAACTTGATCGCCCTACTACTTACAATAGTTAAGGTGTTAATTAATTAATTGAAAAAGGGCAGTATATCTGTCCTTTTTTTTGGATAAACAATTATTCCAATTTCACAAAGCAATGGAAATTATTATCGCTCTTTGTTTGGGAATAACTCTTAGTGCGGCTTGTGGCTTTCGAGTATTTATACCACCTTTAGCTATGAGTTTAGCATCTATTTACGGTCATTTTCCTTTATCATCAGGGTTTGAGTGGTTAAGCACAACTGAAGCAGCGATCGCATTAAGTATTGCAACTATCTTAGAAATTTCAGCTTACTATATTCCGATTGTAGATAACTTATTAGATACAGTTCAGGTTCCCGTAGCTGTTGGCATTGGTACAGTAATCACTGCGGCTACTTTAGGACATACAGATCCTGTATTGCAATGGACTCTTGCTGCGATCGCTGGTGGGGGAACGGCTGGTATTATGGGAACGTTAGCTAGTTTAACTAGACTTGCATCTACGGGAGTTACAGGAGGATTAGGTAATTTTATTATTGCTACAATTGAAGCAGTAGGTTCAATATCTTTATCTATTTTAGGTCTTACTTTCCCTCTTTGGACTGCCGCGATCGTAGTTGGTTTGTTAATCTTTGCCGTAATTAGAATAATCTCTAATCCTCCTTTAAAAAAGATTGGGGATTAGGGGTAAAACCATAGTTAATTATATCTTTATACTGATGCCCAAATTGATCGTCAATTTATAAAAAACTTAAACAATTACGTTAATTTCTATTTACTTTATTGTTCTTTTTTGCCAAGTACTGTTGATGATCTTCAGTAGCGAGATAATAATCTTTAGCTGGCTTAATTTCCGTGACAATATCTTTATTATATTTGCCTGACTGTCCTAGCTGTAGTTTAGATTGACGAGCAATTTGTTCTTGTTCAGGAGTGTGATAAAAAATTACTGAGCGATATTGCTCACCGCGATCTGCACCCTGACGATTTAGGCTAGTAGGATCGTGAATTTGCCAGAATATAGTTAGCAATTCTTGGTAGCTAACTATTTCTGGATCGTATTCAATTTGGGCTACTTCTGCATGACCAGTAATTCTAGCCACTACATCCAAATAAGAAGGATTAGGAAAGTCTCCCCCCATGTATCCCACTGAAGTTGTAATTACTCCTGATACTTTTAAAAACTCATTTTCCGTTTTCCAAAAACATCCTGCACCAAAGGTTGCTATTTGTTGAATGCTCATAATTAAGTACCTCAGCAGAATTATTTGCACATTTCTAGTTGCCTATTCCCTATTCCCTCTCTCAACAAGGTATTTAGCAAAAAGGTGGAGATTACCCACCTTACTATCTACAGTCTATACTTCATAAGATCGTTTATTACTAATTCAAGGGAATTTTGTCCTTGAGCTACATCAAAGCTATCCCCAAAAATTTGAGATAGAGTTTCTATTGAATCTGGTTGAGCTAGAAAATTATTCAATAAAACCACTATGCTTGTTTGGTAGAAATATTTGGTAGAGACAGTAAGCTGGCAATGGTTAAATAAGACGCGTGACATCCTCCCGACGCTGAATTCTTCGATTACAGCGCGGGCTTCCCAACATCACTGTTGGACATTGCTACCCCGCGCCACTTATCTAGGCAGAATGCCCCCGACAGCCCGACTTGATAGCCTATTTCTTTCCCCCAGAGTCCCTGGGTACTATGTTTTTCTATGCCTCGGTTGCATATTTCTTGTGCGCTGGCGATATCTCTATCTACTGGCTCAGTGACTCCATATCCACATTCATGGCAAACATGATATCTATCTTTGAGTTCTTTTCTGACTTCAGAACGACAATTGGGACAGGTTTGTGATGTTCCTCTATGGTCAACTTCATCTACAAATACTCCTCTGCGTTTACCTACATATTTGAGTATTTGCCTGAACTGACCAAAAGCAGCGTCCTTAGTATGCTTACCTAAAAATCCTTTAGCCATAATTCGGAAATCACAATCTTCAACAAAGATTGTATCTGCCATGTCGCACAGTTTATGAGCCAGTTTGAACTGGTAATCTTTACGTTGCCAAGCTATATGGTTGTGCATAGCTTCTACTTTCTTTCTTGCTTTCTCATAATTGGCAGAACGTTTCTGTTTCTTAGACAAACGCTTTTGCAGCACTTTCAGCCTACGATAGCTCTGTTTGAAAAACTTACTTGGTTGTTCTACAAATTTATCTGATGTACAGCAATAAGAAAGCAATCCAACATCAACACCAATACAATGACCGTGTGGTATTGGTTCTGAAACTTCAATATCCGATTCAATTGCTACAACAGCAAACCAACCTTTAGCTTTCTTGAGAACCCGCAGTTGCTTGACTATAAACCCATCAGGTATTGGTCGATGCAGGTTAATTGCTATCAATCCTAGTTTTGGTAATTTTATTTGCCATCCAGTTATAGGATTAGCTTTGAACTGAGGAAATAACATTGATTTCATCTGTCCAAATTTCTTGAATCTAGGAAAACCATACCCCCTCTTTTGAAAGAAATCCCAAGCATCGTGAAGCCTTCTGATATTGGTTTGAAGTACTTGAGATGGCACTTGTTTGAGTCTGGGAAATTCTTTTTTAGCTTTGGGCAAGTTATTTTGCTGCTGATGATATCCAGGGAACGGATAATCAGCACTCATGATGTATTCTGATTCCAAACTACATCTATCTATCTGGCACTTTCTAGAGGCTATCCAGTCTTTTAGCTCTCTGAGTGCGTAGTTATATGATGCTCGACAGATATCAAGCCACTCATTGAGTGTCTCTTGCTGTTGGTCATCTGGGTAAATTCGATAGGTATAGTTTAGTATCATCAAAATAATGATACCATATTTATACTTTTTGGTAAATTGCCAATCTACGAGGCATCGAGCCTCTTGCTTGGCTTGAGGTGTCCATGTATCCCGACGCTCAATCAAAGATTAGAGCGCGGGACTTATAGCCCCTCAAACTCCCCAAAGGTTAAATAAAACCCATTGCGCTTGATTATGCTAAATCTTTATTTAGATGTTTTGCATCTGTATTTATACGTAAAACAATTTTTCCCCGTCGATAGATTCCCCAGTAGGTGAGCGATAATTTACCCCTGCATCAAATAGGACTAAGCCTTTAACTAGCAGCGATCGCTTTAAGAATTGTATTTTGCAGCATTAATACGCAAATTAGAAGGATTAAATAACTTTGGTTATAGAGAAAGATACTTGATGACTAAGCAAAAGTTAGACAGTCTTTGATTTTAATTGGTTTGATGACTCAGAAATAGCAACAAGCTCACTATACTCGGAATCGTTGGCTCTCAATGCTGATGGTAGCGATTCAGCTGAAAACAGTGAACCAGTATTACAGACAGCAGAAGCTGAAATACCTTTAACCAATACAATCACGATAGGCAATCCTGAGAGAACTCAATTTACCTTCAATTTTGCCGAGTATACCCCCCAAGAAGTTATTGATGGAGTCAGAGAAGCTGCGAGAATTTGGTCATCATTTTTATTAGATGATGTAGATCTGCAGTTCGACTTTACCTTTACACCAGGTGAACCAAACGTATTAGGTTCAACTAACTCTAGTTTTATTACTTTTACTTATACAGATATAAATCAAGCTTTAGCTGCTGACGTTACTTCGGCGAATGACGAAACCGCAGTTACTCATTTTCCAGAAGGTAGTGTACCTTTTTTAATTAACAATACTAGTGAAAATAACGGCAGCGATACTCCTTATCTTGATAATAATGGTGGTTTGAACAATTCAAGGATTAGATTAACTACAGCTAATGCTAAAGCTTTGGGTTTTAGTTCAGAATATATTGCGGAGGCTTTAGGAGTTACTCCAGAGGAAGTTGTAGATGCAAACATAAATTTTAGCAGCAATATTAATTGGGATTTTGATCGTAGTGACGGCATTGCTTCTGATGCCACTGATTTTCTTGGCACAGTATTTCATGAAATTGGTCACGCTTTGGGATTTGTTAGTACGGCAGATGTCTTGGATCAAAATGATGTTAGCGTGAACGAGGATGGATTAAATCTCGATAAAATTACTTCGGAAAATGTATACATTCCCTCGTCGCTAGATTTATTCCGCTTTTCTCCTGAGAGCTTTTCCCAGGGTGTAAGAGACTTCACGACTGGGAATATAGGAGGTAAATATTTCTCGATTGATGGTGGGCAAACTTCAATTGCTCCTCTTGCAGAGGGAGGAGGAACAGCCATAGATCTTGGTGGGAGGAATCAGCTTTCTCACTGGAGAGATGATCTCGGAATAGGCATCCTGGATCCCACTGGTGCTCCTGGAGAATTACAGAATGTTACGGATACCGATTTACTTGCTTTTGATGTGATTGGTTGGGACTTGGCTTAAGAAGTAGTGAGTAGCGAAGTTGGGTAGGGGCAAACGACCGCTCGCCCCTACAGGATTAGTAAGTAGTGAGTGGAGTAACTATGAAGACAATTATTAGAAGTATCGATCGCACTATTACCGCCGAAGAGATTATTCCTCTATTGAATAAATACGGGATGCTATC
>JASJDX010000534.1 GCA_030064975.1 Pleurocapsa sp. MO_192.B19 | reverse complement strand
GGAATTGAATATAGTTATCATTCTCAACTAGAAGCAGGGCATCACCGAATTGAAAAACGTCAAATCTATTCAGTTCCAATCTCATTATTACCAGCTCTTCATAATCAAAATAAATGGCAAGGATTGAAAACAGTAATTATGGTGGTAAGTGAAAGACAATTATGGAATAAAACCACTAATGAGGTTAAATTTTATATATCTTCACTTATTAGTAATGCTCAAGTTTTGTCTCAGGGTATTCGTAGTCATTGGGGGATTGAAAATACTCTTCATTGGAGTTTAGATGTAACCTTTTCAGAAGATAAAAGTAGAATTAGAAAAGATCATGCTCCTGAAAATTTTGCCCTTTTACGAAAGTTAGCTTTGAATTTATTAAATCAAGAAAAAAGTACTAAAGCTAGTAATAAAATGAAACGTTATCGAGCAGCAATGGACAATGAATACTTATTAAAAATCCTCAAGGCACCTGGCTTAAAATCTGATAATATTTAAAATTACTTTTACTATTGATTCGACAATAAAATTGAGTGATTGATTTTCAATCGATTGAGTAATTCTTTCTGATAATTACATAGATCATTTTGTATATTAGGATCAATAATTAACTTAATTAGAGCTATTATTTAGGATTTTCTATTATTATTAAATGTCTCGAAAGATAATACATTAATTGAATGTTTTGTCAAGTAAAATAAGATGCGTTTACCCTGAAGGCGCGAGGAACATAGGCTGGCTGACTGTCAGAGGTAAAAGAGAAAATTCCCCTGCCTAAGGCATTAAAAAAGATCCCGTTTAAAGTTCCCAATTGAACATCATTTGGAGGAGAAGCGATCGCTCCTGACTCGATCAGTTGAGCTACGGTAATTTTTTGCTGTTCGTCCAAGAGACTCATAACCAACGAGCCTCGTCCTGGCGTAGATGTGTTGGGGGATGCTGATTTATTGTCTAGCTTTTTTATGTCAGCCAATACTCTTCTTTGTTTCTTGCGACGAGAAGCTTTACCCATTATTTGTCCCCCGTATACACAACGATCGCTTTCTTTGATTGTAGTAGCCAACTAAGAATCTGGTTTTGTATGCCATTGCTTGCCAGCAGCTTAATCACAATCTCTTTGATTACCGACAAACCAGTATTAATAGTTCTTTCTAATAATTCTCGACACGGTTTGAGCTTCTCTAAAGTATCAGGTGATGGTTCATTTGACCTAATATCTGCATTTTCAGGACGATCGTCCTCTGTAGCCACCACCCCCTCTAAAGGATAAATATCCCTTTTTAAGGGGGGAGTGGCTACAGAGGTATTAGGCGGAGCAATCCCATACTGTGTCTGCATTCTCGCCTGATAGAGTCGATTTTTTTCTTCAATTTCTCGTTCCCGTTCGGCTTTTTCAATCCGCTGTCGCTCTCGATATTGCAAAACTTCTACAGCGAAGGCTAATTCTTCAACCGCCAAACTATAATAGCGAACCTGTTGACCCCGTGGGCCCTTTTTACGAGCGATCATTTTTAAACCCAGTTGTCCCACTAATATCCCCAGCAACCACATTGGTTGACAATTCTCTGGAACTGTAAACCCAAGAATTGCTTTAATATGGGCGCGAGTAGCAATTGCTGTAGAGGTTATTCGCACTACATCGGGGTCAGTAGCACAGATTTCTTCTCCTGCCAGTAGTCGGGCGAGTATCTTAGGTAAACCTAATATATGACGGGCTAGCCATTTACTAGAGTAATTATGCCAATCCATACAGAGGGGTAAATTATCCCGTTCCCTTAAGTCTCTTTGAGATACAATCTGTGGTGGTGCGGGATATTTTTTACCCGTCCCTGGCTCGATAATTTCTCCTTCTGACGGCAGCAGCAATGATTCTAAAGCAATTAGTTTACTAATGAGATAACCACCAGCATCTTGCTTGACTAACTCTTCAGTTACGGGCATTCCGTAATCGCGTTGAATCCTATACTTTTCGCACTCCACAATTTCTTCAGGCTGGAGAAAATCAGATGATTGACGGTGATTATATTCACTACTGCTGATACTATTAGCTTGAACTACGGCTAGTTGATGAGCTGTGTCTAAAGTTTGACCCGCTTCAAATAACTCCATCGCGACTAAAGGATCGGCTTCCGATTCGACATGAGTAAGGTTGTATCCCATTTCGCCTAACAGAGAGTGTAGATCGTCCCGTAAATTATTAATCGAACGGTTACGGTTAGCTTCAATTTCACAGTAAGCATCTAACGCCCAGTCTTTTTCAGCACCTCTTCTTCCAGTTTCGGGGTCAATGCGAATTAAGAATGCCGTCATCTGGTTAAGCTCTAGCATCCGCTCCTTAATCTTGGCTGCATTAGTTTCTTTGTACCCGAAGGGCGGACGAGAAGCAACCCAGATGTGTAAAGGTACTTGGGGACGATAGCGGTGGAGGGATTGGGCGCACTCAGTAGCAGTTTGCGAAACAGCATGGAAAGCTCCAAATACGGCATCAAAATGGAAATTAGGAAGATCAACCCCCGTACCTAAACTGGGAGAAGCCAGCAGGACATCTACCTTTTTAACTTCAGTAGAAATATCGTTGATAAACGCCACATTCTCTTCACTACCGCTATTTTCCGCGTGTATCGACCAAATACGTAATTTATTCTCCGATTTACTATCTAAATGACCGTCAGTGCCGAAAAGAGGCTGATTGTCAAACACCTTGACCGTCATGGCAGCTTCTAGTTTCTTGATAAACTTCTTCGAGTCAGAAACCACCATGATCTTCAATCCCAGCATCAGGGCAGTAAAAATTTTAGCAACTAAGGCACTATTGTTGTCTCCCTCGTACAAATAAACCGTTCTGCCAGTTTCCTTGTAATCATTCTTAATAATAAAAGGTACTTCACCCTCTGGACGCATGGCGCGGAAGAAATCAACAGCCACATCATCCATGTGGGCATCGGCTAGCACCACTAATTTAGCCTTACGAATCAGAAATTCTAAAACCTCTAAAATCTCTGCCCGATGTTCCCTACAGGTTTTACTATGAAGTAGGTGGGCTAAATACTGACAGGCTTCATCGATAAAGATACAGCCGTATTCATTAAGCTGGGTTTGTAGCTTGTGTAAGCTGTCAACGGTAATCGAAAGCCCCACTGCCTTGGCTAAGTCTCCCTGAGAAATAGCCGAATACATCGCCGTATTGAGCCGTTTAGAGAGGTTTTTGAGCAAATTGACCCGATGACCGAGATTCAGGAAGCGCATCTGCGGATAAAGCTCGCGGAATTTTGCCATCAGTTCGGTTTTACCCGTTCCCATACCACTCCAGAGAACCACTAGCCCCATTGTTGGAAGGCTTACTGCGTTACTTAAAAAGCGGGTATTGAGTTTGACATTGGGCGGATACTTATTACTGAGTCCCCGTTTTTTAGGAAAACAAAGCCGTCGGTAATCCTTGAGGCTGTAAGCGTCATCGACGATCGCACTTAACAGAGCCTCCGATTCGGCACCACGAGCGGTGACAAAATCATCAACGCCTTTTTCAACTCCAGGCAGGATTGCTACGTCACATTCACAACCAGCAGCTTCAATTGCTAGACCAGTGCGGAGGGTGGCTTGATAAATAGCGTAGCGAGTTTTGGGCTTGGTTTCGTAATCAAAGAGGATGGTAAATTTACGTCCCGGTTGAGCCATTGGCAGCAAGTCAGGATGTAGTCTTTCCCGTTCTTTTTTACCTACCCGTCCATTCCAGATTCCAGGGAGTGCGATCGCCACAAAGCCCATCGAGAGCAAACAGGCAGCCTTTTTTTCTCCTTCAGTAAAGATGATAGGAATTTTAGAGTATTGCTGTACCCATTCCCAGAAGCTTAAGGGCTTTTTCCTGGCGGTTAAACGTAACGCTAAGGGAGAGTGATAACGCTTGATGCCATAGCGTCGGGCTACTTTATCCCAGATATGCTGGGGAACGTCGAAGTAGGTGACGCGGTTAGAAACCTGCGGCGGTGACTCGTATTTAATTGGCTTGTTCTTACTGCCGATAATTCGGGGATTGTCGGGCTTAAACCTGCCCCACTGCATCGGCTGCCAGTTATTTAAGGGGTCAAGTCCTGACACCCACCAGCCTCCATCTTCTAGGTTGGTATAGCGATTTAACCATTTATCTCTTATGCGTCCGTCATTACGACGTTCGCTATCGCCAAGTCCATAAAGGAGGTATTCGTAAGTGGTAAATCCCGACAGAGAAATTAAGTTAAGAGTTGTTAACTGCTCGTCTACCGAGCTTTTTAGCCACTCAGTCAGGTGATGAGGGGCAATATGGTAATTTTGGTTGTGGTTGAGATCGGACGGGAGTTTCACAGGCACGCTTCATTACTAAGTTTTACGATTTGAAGCGATCCAACCGTAATGACCAATAATCGTGCTAACCTGAACTATAATTAGATCAAGTCACGACGACATTGGTTGATATTCGTGTCGGCTAGTAGGAGTCATGGCTGTTCATTACTAAGTGAACAAAGGACAAGTCGGATTCGACCTTTTAAGCGAACTTGCTAATTGCTAGTTAACAAGAAATCGCGGTCGAAAATGATTTAGTTTGTAACTCGGCAAGAATTAGGCAATAGGTGTAAATTAATGCTAATTCCTTGCTTTTCAAATAGACAAAAGAACGTGAAATTCGCGATTTCTGGAAGGTCGGATCTCCAGTAGTCGCGATTTTGCATTGTATAGTTGTTTCAAATAAGAATGAAACTTTTTTTAGCTGAAAACTTTTCATAGCCAGAAGAGATTGTCTCACTCTAAATTGAAATGACTATATGTCTTATCAGCGGTCGTTTCTTTTAGATAAGAGCGATCAGCTTCGCTGGTGCGCTCCGCGCAATCGCTTTTGCCTATTTCCCACAAAATCGCTTCAAACGATATTATCCAATATTTACCGACACAAAATCGACAAATATATGACTAGCTTAAAAAGAATTATTATTTTGTACTTCAACTGAGGGCTGGGTAGGGGTGTCAGGAAACGATCAAAACCAGACAACAGAGCCAAGCCAGAATTTTCTGAATAGCGCTTTTGACGGAATCCGAGGTCTAGCAAATGATACTGGATATGGGGTGAGCGAAAAAAGATGTGGGGAAGGGAAGCTATGTTAGCGTGCATTTTACGATAACATAAGTAAGACCCAATTAAACCTTCGACTCCTTACAACAGAAAATGAATAACTAGAGAGTCAATTCTGTCCCAAATAAAT
>JASJDX010000533.1 GCA_030064975.1 Pleurocapsa sp. MO_192.B19 | reverse complement strand
CCCGACCAATAATTCTTCTACCCTCTCGAATATAAGGATATTTAGATAAACCGTGAGCTGTACCCATTGGGGAGTCTAATCCCGTTAGTAAACGATGATTGGGATGAGGTTTTTTGACACCATCTCCTAACTGAGAATCTGTTGTTCCTCGTACGAGCCAATAGAAATAACCAAGGGCGTGATCTTCCCCTCTACTTAGAGTTTCGGTACGTAATCCTCCTAACCAACCGCCTGGTTCAAGTTGACCCAATTTTTGTAATTGTTCGTGGGTATAGACTAAATTATCTTGGGCTGTCCCAGGGCGATAATCATTGCCCCAAGTCCAATTTTGCATGGAAATATCTCCAGGGGTGGGGGCGGTAAACTCGATACCTCTAAATTTTTCTGTATCTCCAGTCTTACGACTCCAGATACGACGATAGGTAAAAACTAAGTTAAAATCAGCTAATCTTTCTAGTTCATAACTGTAATAGTTTTTGTGTCTGGGATAAAAAGGAGGCATCTTGTGCTTCTGGGGAGCTTTTGTCGCCTCCATAGCAAAGGTATAGGTAAATCCCTGGGTACAGTAAGGATCACCTTCCTCACTAGAAGAGGACGGTTCAAAGGAAGAGAGAGGATCGACACCCAAGCGATAGGGAATGTCAGCCAACGCCACAATTTCTCCTGTTTCAGTGGCTTCTATCACATACCAGTCTGCCGCTTTATCCGAGGTTGTTGCGGGAACAAAGCGAATTATTTCTTTGCTCAATATTTTGGAGTCTTCGTAACTATAAGCATCCTCAATAGTGCGTGATAAAGGCAGAGTATTGAGAGATAAATACTTATTTTTGGGGCTATGTTGAATTGCCACCACACTGGTAATTTGTTTACCTGTTCCTTCTCCTTCAACGGTTTTAATATCTAAATCTTTAACTACAGTGGTAGGAAACCATTTTAAAGTTCCTTTTCCTTTAGCTTCTGCGTCTTCTAGCTGTTGCCACATCAACTTGTTAGCATCTTTAGGTAAAAAACAAGACTCACTTACCCAACAATCACCAGGATTAAGCCGAGCGTAATATTCTTCGATCCTTTCTCTAAATTCTAAATAACCGCGAGGAAAGAAAAGACGGGAACGTTGTGTAGTCCTTTCATCTAATGCCGAAGTACCCTGAGAAGAAATTTGCCCTCCTACCCAGTCAGTAATTTCGGTCATGCAAACTGTTTTTCCTGCTAGCAAAGCCTCATAACTGGCTGCAACTCCTGCCAAACCTCCACCAATTACTAATAGTTCACATTCTTCGGTACGGTCTATCGTTGGCGGAGATATTGCTTTAGCTGCTAATCTTGAAGTCTCCCAAATAAATAAACCCAAAGATACTGAAATAAGTGATTTTATCCAACCTAATGACACTTTATAGCTCCTCATTTACGAACACCTCAATCAATATAGTTCCCAATCAGATATTTTTTTTGACAATTTTTTGATTAATTAGTAGGCTACTATGCTATTTTTACTTTTCTACTTCTCAATCCCTTTATACATTAACTGAATAAGTATAGTAAGTAGTTTGTATAGCTTGAACATTAGTATTAGATTTAATATCTAGATGAGGATATTCTCCAGGAAACAATTTACCATAGATGAAAATATATTCTATTTTTGGCTTGATATTTTTTAAGCAATTATAGATATTTACAGCTTTTATTTTTAACTGTTTGTTCAATGAATTATGATCAAAAAAATGTGTTTAATTTTGTAATATTTATGTTCTTTTTACATAGTGAATTGTTTGACAATTTGTCAAAATAAAAAAATTTGTACCATGAACCTTTTCTGTAACTACCTAATCAGTTTTTTTGCATAAACGATAGTCGCTGTCGGTTAACTTATATTTATTAAAATTACTACTAATCTTTTCGTAACTAGTATATTTAATATTTTGCATTGCAGTATAAGTACAGTAAAATTGTCTTAAACCTTTATAATTAGGCAGTGTTGATTTACTACTGAAAAATATCTTAAACTTTGTCTAATCTATTATTAATCAATTTAGCCGTCTTATTTGACAAACCAACAGGCATTGCTACCTATGCACAAAACGTTATCAAAAGTTTAGAAAGTCTTAATCCAACTCTATTATCGGCTCAAAAGATTGATACTTTGGACAACTATACTATCCCTGATGATATGACTCCTGCACAGGGAAGCAAGGGACATATAAAGCGGTTACTTTGGACACAGTTTCAACTATCTCAGATATATAAAAAATTAACAGCGGATTTAATTTACTCTCCGATACCAGAAGCACCCTTGTATAGTAACTGTCGCTATATAGTGATGTGCCATGATTTAATTCCTTTGCGTTTTCCCCGTTTCACTTCTCCTTTAACTAATTACTTTCGTTATGTTGTCCCGCTGGTATTAAGACAAGCAGAACATATTATTTGTAATTCTGAGGCAACCGCTAAGGATATTGTAGATTTTTACGGCATTGCTGCCAACAAAATTACACCAATTTTATTGGGATATGATGCCGCTAATTTTTATCCCAGGGAAATATCTCTACCCCCTGAGCAAAGCCCTTATTTTTTATATCTTGGTCGTCAAGATCCCTATAAAAACCTGAAGGGTTTGATTAAGGCTTTTGCTGTCATACCAAATCAAGATTATCATCTAGCGATCGCCGGTTCAACTGACCCCCGTTTTACTCCTAAGTTACAACAACAAGCGAAGGAACTAGGAATTGAAAATCGTGTTAAATGGCTAAATTACCTCGATTATCAAGAATTACCCTTGATTATTAGTGGTGCAGTTGCTTTAGTATTCCCCACTCTTTGGGAAGGTTTTGGACTCCCCGCCTTAGAAGCAATGGCTTGTGGGACTCCCGTAATTACTTCTAATTTGGCTTCTTTGCCTGAAATAACTGGAAATGCAGCGATTTTGTTAGATCCTTATAATATATCCGCTATTACTTCGGCGATGGTAAACATAGCACAAGACCAAAAAATGCGATTGCAGTTAAGTCAACTAAGCATTCAGCAAGCTCAAAAGTTTAGCTGGACAAAAACAGGTGTAATCACTAGACAAGTGTTAGAACGACATCTTTAACAGTATCAGTTTATCTTGATTACAGAGACATTTAAACTTTTGAATACATGAGGACAAGTTCTTCTTTTTTTTAGTAAAAACAGCTTATCTACACCATCTTCATTTTGTTATCAAAATGCTCTTTAAGCGTAGTAATATTTTTGTTCTTATAGAATTAACTTGCTTCCGTTTAATTTGCCGATCGCTTTACTTTAAGCTAACTTAAAACTACTTATTTTCTGTTGATATATCTAATATTTTTATTTTTATAATTATCAGTAAAATTGCTTAGATATTTCAAAATACTAATAGCTAACAGCTTTGGTTAATTAATAATTAATAGGCAAAGCAAGAGTGATATTGTAATAAATAATGATTAACAAAAAACGTCTAGCTAAATTTATTTGGTTTAAGTTACAAAGAAAGTCTAAAAAACTATTACCCAAACAAGAAAAAGAAGTCGCAATTAAAAGACTACATCGAGAATTATGGCTAGATGCAACTTGGAATACTAACTATATAGTATTTACTATTAGTGCCTGTATGATTGCAAGTTTTGGTCTAATTAGTAATAGTACGGCGGTAATTATTGGTGCGATGTTAATTGCTCCTTTAATGTTACCCCTAAGAGCATTAGCTTTTGCTGCTTTGGAAGGAGATTTTTCTTTATTTCGTAAAGCTTTATTCTCTATTATTGGTGCAACAATTTTAGCTTTATTTCTTTCTAGTTTTACAGGACATTTAGTTAATATTCCAGAATTTGGTTCAGAAGCATTAGCCCGTACCCAACCCAACTTAGTAGATTTAGGAATTGCTGTAGTAGCGGGAGGGATTAGTTCTTTTGCTAAAGTTAGAAGAGGTGTTAGTGATGCTATAGCAGGAACAGCGATCGCCGTAGCTTTAATGCCCCCATTGTGTGTAGTTGGGTTATGTTTATCCCAAGAAAAATTCTTTTTTGCTAAAGGTGCTTTCTTACTTTATTTAACTAACCTTTTAGGTATTACTTTAGCTTGCATGATTGTATTTATTTTAGCTGGCTATACCGAAGTAAGTCATGCCTTGGGTTGGACTATTGCTTTAACAGGTTTGATGTTGCTACCCTTAGGGGCAAGTTTTGTACAACTAGTAAGGCAAGCTCAATTAGAGGCAGAAATTACTAACAAATTAATCAATGAAACTATTACCGTTGGAGAGGGAGTTGATAGCACCAAAATAGAAGTAGATTGGACAAAAACCCCCCCAATTATCTATGTCATTCTTCAGACAGACAAAGAAATTTATCCTAATCAGGTAGCATTAGTTGAAGAATTTATTGAGCGTAAAATGGAACAACCATTTGAGATGGGTTTTATTGTTAGTGAAGTCAAACATATAACTAGTCGCGATAATTTAAAAGAACAAAATAAAACTGAACCAGAAATAACTATACTCGATCAACCAAGTAATATTAATCAATTTATTATTGAAGAAAATAGTACTATAATTGAAGAGAATAAAACTGATAAAGATCGGCAAAATATAAAAGAAAATATATTCAAGACTAATAAAATTATAATTCCTAGCAGCACAATAATAAGTCCAGCAGAAAACTTTTTAAATCAAGAAAACTACACCATTCCGCAAGACGGAATTATAATACGTCGTCATACTATTACAGGACCTGCGCTCAAACTCAATAAACCACCTAAAAAAGAAATCAGTGACAAATGAGCGATCTCATTTAGGTTCAAATATTTTCAAATATTAATCTTCATTTACTACAGGAAAATCTGCCGATCGCTCGGAAGGAATAGCTGCAATAATAGCATCAATAACCTTGGAAATAGGAATAATTTCTAAGCCAATATCATCAGGAAGACTTTGACCTTTGGGGACGATCGCTTTTTTAAATCCTAGTTTAGCTGCTTCTTTTAAACGCAGTTCCATCTGAGAAACTAGACGTACTTGTCCTCCTAAACCGACTTCTCCAATTAAGACAGTGCGAGGATCGACTACGCGATCGCGAAAACTAGCTACAATAGCGATCGCTACTCCTAAATCAGCGGCAGGTTCTCCTACCCCTAAACCGCCCACAGAGGCGACGTAGGCATCTAGCTTAGATAAAGGAACACCTACTCTTTTTTCTAATACTGCTAAAATTTGTTGTAGACGATTGTAGTCAAT
>JASJDX010000532.1 GCA_030064975.1 Pleurocapsa sp. MO_192.B19 | reverse complement strand
AAGAAGGGAATGTGGAAGAAGATTTCCCAATAGTAAAGCCCATATGCCCCATCAAAATCAATCGTGTCACTGATGCTGCGTGGAGGAGCAATCACTAACTGTGGGTTGGCATCATACAAATTGAAGTCTACCTCTTCACTCTGTTGAGTTGCCAAACTCAATAGCTCATCCGTTCCACCTCGGAAGAGAGTAGCAATCAGCTGATGCACTGCAAAAGTACTCAAACGGGTAAAGCGAAAGCGAGGTAAATTGTCGTTATCTCTCGCCTGAAGTGCCGGGTCAAGATTGAGTGATAAAGAGACGGGTTGAGAGTCAAGGTTGCGATTATCGGCAAAAGCAAGCTCTAGCCTTTCTGCTACTGTCATCAACTCTTCGTTACCCACATCTGCTTGTAGTAAGAACTGCTCATCGCCAGTATCAAGCACATACCAACCAGGTTGATTATGAACATCTCGCACCACTGCTTCATTGGCAATCAAATTTCTCAGCAGTGTATTTTCAGAGTTTGCTGTTACTGAATCAAAATTATCTGTAATCAGTTGACGATTTTGTCCCACATACAGTTCAAAATTAGTTGAGAGGGTTAGATCGTAACTAGAAGTCCCCTGAGCTTGACCTACCAACACCAAGTTAAAACTCTGATCATTTTGGTTATTACGGCGGGTGCGGATGATTTCATTATTGGAACCATAGAAGAGGATCAAGCGTTCTCGTTCTCGAACAGGTGTAAAAGGTTGACGAAAGCGAAAAATTAGCACGGAGCGCACAAAGGTTAGTGTTGAGTTATCGGAAATCTCTTGATTTAATGGCAAATGTAAGCGCAAGTTTGCTTCTTGCCCAGTTTTGCGCTCATCACGCTCATCTCGAATTGTATTTTCCTCTCGAACCTCACTCCAAAGGCGGAACTCACTCAGCTGCGCTCTAATTCCTGCCTGAGCTTTGTCTATAGTTTGCTGTCCGATCGCAACCCGTTGCGCTGAGGGCAGAAGCGCTTGTTGTGCAAACGCCTGTTCTTCCACAAAGTCTCCATCGCGGTAAAGTCGGACAATATAGCCACCAGTTTCATGGCGCATAGTGATAGCAATGTGGTGCCAGCGATCAAATCCAAGCTCGATTTCAGTGCTGACGGGCGGACTTGACGCTCGGCTTAGGGTAAGCCTCGTGCTTCGGGATTCGTATTGTATCTGAGTAGCGATCGCTCCTGACACCTCATTCAGATTGTTGCTTGCCGTAGTGACAAGAGATGCTGTTGTCGAGGAAAGAGGGCGTTGCGTTAAATCCCCATTGCTAGCCGCCTGCTGTAACGGTTGAACGCTGGTTGCTAGCTGTTCGAGCGCCATTAACAAACCAGAAGCGCGATCGGCATTCCTCGCCTGTTCAACCGCAGTCTGAACGCTAGTTACTGCTGCATTGGCATTTGTCTCAACTGTCTCTTGTGGAGGCACTGAATTAGTAGGTGCATTAGCATTATTCACCACCACTTGCACCGCTTGAATAGCTTGATTCGCTGCATCAAGTGCGGCTTGAACGCCTGGAATTGCAGTCACATTGTTGCTTGCGGTAACTCGGACAGCTTGATTGTTGTAGCTGAACAGGGTAATGGTATTTTCTCGGCGTTCAACCGTGCCATTGGGATTCGGGTTGATGAAATTCACCCAAAATGACCAGGTTAATTCACCCATGCTAAAGCTAGGAATGGGTAGGTTAATGTTAGTGGTTTGGGCGATCTCTAAAACCCGCGCATTCCCCTCAATTTGCTCTGTAGGAGGGTTAGGGTCAAACTGTACAGCCTGCTGAGCATATACGCGCTGCCACTCATATTGATTGCGTTGCGCTGTGCTAAGGGTTAAACCACGTACAGTAATTGTGCTGAGTAAAGCAGGTACATTGGCTAACGCCGCATTGGCAGAATCGGCAAAATTATCAAATGAATTGATAAAGACTGCTGCAAATGAATCAAAGATAATTGAGATAAATCCTGTTGATTGGCTTAAAGCATCCCTGAACTGCCTGGTAACTTTTTCAATGTTTGTAGCTTGATCATTAATTCGATTTTCGATTTGCTCAAGTTGTTCACTCTCTTCATTAGTGTTGGTGTTGATTTGATCCAGCGTCGCAGCAGCATCCCGTAAACTTTGCCCATAAATCTCTACCAAGTTAAGCATTTCCTCAAGCTGACTACGGTTCACCGCATTGGGTTGCAGTCCACCCACGAAAGATTGAACTTCATTATAGGCACTGCTTGTAGGACTTAAAGCCTCCTGAACAGCAGGAGTATCAGCCGCTGTCCGAATCCCTAAATCATAGGTTTGAGGTTGAATCCAAGTGCCATTAACGTTTAGAAAAGAGAACTGAACTGTAGTTTGGAAAACTGTTATGCTTCTTTCATTGCTTTCACTACCTACTGATTCAGAGGATTCGACAAATTCAACCCAGAACAGAAACAAGCGCCCAAAGGCAATAACAGGGGTGACAATCTCCGAATTGATGGTCAAGTCAATCTTCTTCCAGGGAAGCCAACGGCTATCGTTGACCAGATATTCTCGGTAGTAGTGAATTCCAGGCTGGGTGTTGGTGCGACCTACTAGATATAATGTTTCATTATCATCACTATCACGATGTAAATAGCTGCCAACAATCTTTAAATTGGCGACTTCGGCAAACTGATTGAGATAGTTCATGTATGCCTGTGTCACTGAGTCTTGATTGATGTCGTTCTGCATCAATTCTTGCTCTAACTCTTCAAACAGAGGGGTTTTAGTATCCCGCAATTCTGGCTCAATAAAACTCTCTGGATAGAGGAAAACTTTACGGTTTGCTTCCCAAACTCGGTAGTTCTTCATCCATTCCCATTGGTCGGCTGGGATAGTAGCAGGATTAACCCCCTTTTCTAAACTCATTAAACAACGCTGTACATAAAGTTGTAGAGCTGCTGTACCCTGAACGATATGGGAAGTCTCTACCTCAGTGCTTACTTGCACATCTAAGAGAAGATATTCAGATAAGAGGTCAGGACTACGCCGTCCCTCAAAATCCTCTGGTATACTCTGGTATACTGCCAAACTCAACAGGGCATCTCGCTTTTGGAAGGCAAGGCGATCGCCTAAGGGTTTGTAGACTCTTGGCCACTGTTCGTCATCATAGCGGGCGCGAAGAACTGGTAATAGGGCAGAAGACTGTTGTTGATAGAATTGCAGAGTTAAGTTTTCAGTATTGGCTAATTGAATCGGGAAGCTGATATTTGTCTGGAGTATTTCTGCCAGCTCAAAGCCTTGACGTAAACGATTTAGTCCTGCAACTCGATTGTAGGCAATATCTGAACCGAAGTGAGTCATAAGAGCTTCAATCTGCCGTGGTTCCCAGTTAGTCAGCTCAAAGATGCGATTAATAATATCTTGAGGCTGAGTCTGCTGGAATATCTGAATTAGATTTCCCTCGACATCGTTAAAGGCTGACTTTAATTCACTAAAGGTAAACAGGTTGGTTAAATCGGTAAGGTTAGGTCGGAAGACATCACTAACACTAAATTGCTCTGGATTTCGCAGTAATGCTTGAGTTTCTGTAGTTGATAGGTCAAATTCAGCTACTAGGAAGAGAATTTTGCTCAGACGATCCAGATAATCATTAATATCAGTAGGAATTGGTTGATTTTCCTCAATTGCCATTAATCGCTCTAGCAAGAGGGTGCGATCGCTTAATGGTTCTCCTATTGACTGGAAGTAGTCAATTACAGCCTGCAAAGGTTCTGCTTCAACCCGCAACAGTTCCGATAATCCAGCCAGAACAGCATTGGCGTGTTCATCCCGAGAGCGTACTAGGGTTTCAGTAATCCCAGTCTGGAGATTGTTCTGACGTTCTAGAACATCTTGAATGTTAGCCAAGTCAGTAGGATTAAGCAGGAGATTGTCATTTTCATCGCGGAAAGCTTCACTAAATTGGTCTAGGTCTTGGCGTAGAATTATACCGTTGAGATCAACAAATCCAACTTCCTGGAGTCGAGTAAAGATATTGATATCAACCCCTTCAACCTCTAGAATAGCGAAGGAATTAGACCAGTTTTGCTCAATGGCTAGTTCTTCTAAATCCCCAGGTTCTTGATATTTATTAGTTGCTGAGTACTGGTTTTCAGAAATTGCTGCGCTGGCATTTCCAACGGTTTGCAATAACCCTGATTTTTCTAGTTGTTCAATAATTTCAGTTGATAGAAACTCGCTAATTTCATCTGAGACAAAAGAGTTGACCCGAATCAGAAATTCGATTGATTGACGAGTTAACTCATCTGCCAGATTACGAATATCAGTATCGGTGTAGCTTAAGCGAATGCGATCGCTTTGAATATCATTCATTAAGAAATCTAGTTCATCAATACTAATACCGATACGACGCATTAGTTCGGCGCGATCGCTTACCTGCTGAAAATCTTCTAGGGTATTGACTCTGGGCAACTCGATTAACTCCAATAGACGGAATAATTCCTGGACTTGAAGGCGAAGTGTTCTAGCAATTTGTGCGATTCCATAAAGCTGAGTTAGATAAGTATTATCCAGTTCAACGGGAGTTTCTGAACCACTAAGATACTCAACAATGCGGTCTAAATCTTGACTAGATACTTGCAAAGCTGCCATTAAACGGCTGCGAATTTCTCTGTCGCGACGCTGATTTTCTTGTCCTGTGACATCCCAACGAATAGGAGGATAGGGATAATAGGGCCAGGGTTCGGCAGCTAAACTAGTCGGATTAAACAGGCGATCGTATAAAGTTTGTCCATCTTCTTGTCCCACGTGCTTAATACTGAACCACAGAGCTGTAAGTCTTTCCAGAGGTTGGTTATGACGCTCTTGGAGCTGGCGAATAGTTGCTAGTCTTTCTAAGGTATTGGCACTGAGATTTATGGCAGGCAAAACAGAAGTAATAGGTTCTCCCAACTTTTGTAACTGCTCTGATTGAGGAATTATGGCGACTCGACCATTACCCGATAAGTCAGGTATTTCTAAGTTGGGTACTTCATCAAACTGCCACCAAAGATATAAGTTAGCTTCATCGCCGATTAGCTGTTGATAACGTCGTTCGGCAATTAGCTCTGGAGTTAGAGCAGTATTCCAAATTCGTAACTCCATTAGACTTGTCCGAAAATCTGCATACAAATCTGTGACTAGCTTTGACCCAAGTTGAAAATTTTAGGGAAAATGCCAGTCAGTACGGTAACATAAGGCTTGTCAAGCATTATTATTAGTA
>JASJDX010000073.1 GCA_030064975.1 Pleurocapsa sp. MO_192.B19 | reverse complement strand
AAAGTTTCACCTAGAGGTGTTAGAGAATATTCAACTTGTGGAGGAACTACTGGATATACTTCTCTTTTAACTAAACCATTCTTTTCCAATTTACGGAGAGTTTGGGTTAAAACCTTTTGAGAAATCCCTTCTATTTTACGTTCTAGTTGTTTATAAAGTCTTGTTTGATAAGCCAAACAATAAATAGCTGAACAAATACCTGAACAAATACCTGAAGTTTTCCCCTAGTAATGAGTCCAGGTTAACCACACAATATAATTCTCAAGCAAAATCCATTCTCTTTTATTTAAGGAGTAACCATATGACTTTAAGTTTTGACTTTCCTGAGTTTGACTTTCCTGAGTTTGACTTTCCCGACTCCCCAGTAGGGGATTTTAGCGGCACTGAAGGAAATGACGATATTGTTGACCGTAGTTTTGAGGTTAGCAATGATAACTTTTCGGGATTACAAGGAGACGACCTTATTGTTGGCGCACGTGGTAACGATGTGATCGAAGGTGGAGATGGCAATGATATTCTTTCTGGAGCTGGTGTGGATATAATCTCTGGTACGAGAAGCCAAGATTTTTTTATCAGCTCAAGTGAAGATAATATCTATGGACAAGACACTCTCACTGGCGGAGAAGGAGCAGATCTATTTATACTTGGTGATACAGAAAGTTTGGGTGTTAATAACAGAGATGGCGTTGACAATGAAGGCGGTAATTACTACAGTGGGGCAGGCAATGATGATTATGCTCTGATTACTGATTTTAACCAGAGCGAAGACTTTATTGGTCTTAATGGTTCTAGAAGCGACTACAATCTAGGTGCATCTCCCAGTGGTTTACCCGAAGGGATCGGCATTTATCAATCAGAAGACTTGATTGCAATTGTGCAGGGCGATGTTGCCAACTTAAATCTCGAAGCTAGCTATTTTCAGGATTCAATTGTGTGACTTCTCCAGACACCTATCCTAACGGATAAGGTGCTGGCTTCCCCAAACCCTACAAAAGACTATATAAACGTCAGTTCGATGAAACTGAGCTACCAACGCTTTATTACTTATTACTTATTACTTATTACTTATTACTTCAAGCGATCGCCTTATCTTAAATCAGCAATATCTGATAAATTTTGATGTTTGCTAATCTCAGCTATATTCTCTTCGCTCCATTCTGCCAACAAAGATAAAGGTTCGACCAAAGTTTCACCTAGAGGTGTTAGAGAATATTCAACTTGTGGAGGAACTACTGGATATACTTCTCTTTTAACTAAACCATTCTTTTCCAATTTACGGAGAGTTTGGGTTAAAACCTTTTGGGAAATTCCTTCTATTTTACGTTCTAGTTGTTTATAACGTCTTGTTTGATAAGCCAGACAATAAATAACGATTACAGTCCATTTGTTGCAGATAAGATCTAAAACCTGTTGTGTGGGGCAATTAAGAGTAAATATTTCTGGTTCTGGACGATTACGAATTAATTTACGCACCATTTGGTATGTATTTAACCTTTTAGTACCTTCTTGATTGATGACATGGATTAGCTTAATCATATCAGTAAGATATCTATCTATAGGCTGATCGCGGTTTCCTATTCTAATGCTCAAGCACAAATAAATTAAATCAAGGTATGAACTATAATCTTTTTGACTCTTTCCAATTAGGCTCAAACACTTTAGCTAACCGCATAGTTATGGCTCCCATGACTCGCTTGCGTGCTGATGGAACGATTCCGACACAGTTAATGGCAGAATATTATGCTCAACGTGTTAATGCTGGTTTAATTGTTACTGAATGTACGATGATATCTCCTTTGAGTCAGGGATACATGAATGTCCCTGGTGTTTATAACGATGAACAAGTAGCTGGCTGGAAACTAGTTACAGATTCAGTCCATAATGCAGGCGGTAAAATATTCTTACAAATTTGGCATAGTGGTAGAGTCAGTCATTCTGCGTTGCTAGATGGAGAAAAACCAATTGCTCCTAGTGCGATCGCTGGAAAAGGTCAGTTACATACTCCTATCGGTAAAGTAGATCTAGAAACTCCTCGTGCTTTAGAAACTTCAGAAATTCCTGAAATTGTGGAACAATTCCGCGACTGTGCAGTAAATGCTAAACAAGCTGGCTTTGATGGAATAGAGTTACACGGTGCATTTGGCTATCTAATCGATCAATTTTTACAAGATGGCTCAAATCAACGGGGGGATAAATATGGTGGCTCAATTGAAAATCGCGCTCGCTTTTTACTAGAAGTAGTCGAAGCAGTAACTCAAGTTTGGGGAGGAGACTGTGTGGGGATTAAGTTATCTCCTAGTAATACTTTTTATGGAATGTTCGATTCCGATCCCAAAGCTACCTTTGGCTATGTAATTAAAGAATTAAACTCTTTTAATTTGGCTTATATACATCTGATGGAAGCCAATGAAGTTGACTTAAGTACTCGTGATGTAATTAACCCCGTTTTACCAGTTTTTCGTCCTCTTTACGAGGGAAATATAATTACTAATGGTGGCCATAACAAAGAGACAGGAAATAAAGCGATCGCGTCTGGTAATGCAGAATTAGTTTCTTATGGAAAACCCTATTTAGCTAATCCCGATCTTGTTACAAGATTTAAGCAAGATGCAGAATTAAATGAGCCTAACCCCAAAACTTTTTATGGCAGAGGAGATACAGAAGACGCCAAAATTGGCTATACAGATTATCCTTTCTTAGAAAAGTCATTACTTTTTTAATCGTTGAGATTAGGCTTATCCTTGGCTTGGCGATCGCCTAGATCCTAATAAATACCGAAATTTTCGGAAATAATTACCAAAATCTCATTACAATAAGCCGAAAGACATCTGGTGTAAGAGGAGATAAAACAATGGCGATCCAACTTCAACAAGCAGTTGCAGTAGGTAAGTATTTAGTTACCCAACGTTTAATGGGGCGTAAACACTTTCCTTTGGTATTAATGCTAGAGCCTCTATTTCGTTGTAATTTGGCTTGTTCTGGCTGCGGTAAGATTCAGCATCCCACAGAAATATTGAAACAAAATTTAACTCCAGAACAATGTTTTGCTGCGGTTGAAGAGTGCGGCGCGCCTGTAGTATCGATTCCTGGGGGAGAACCTTTATTACATCCTCAGATTGATGAGATTGTTCGAGGTTTAGTTAAGCGCAAAAAGTTTGTCTATCTTTGTACTAATGGAATTTTGTTAGAGAAAAGCCTAAGTAAGTTTGAGCCTTCTCCCTACTTTACCTTTATGGTTCATTTAGATGGGCTAAGAGAACATCACGATAAATGTGTCGATCGCCAAGGAGTATTTGATCGGGCTGTAGCAGCAATTCGCGCTGCAAAAAAAAGAGGTTTCCGTATTAATACCAATACCACTGTTTTTGAAGGGACAGACCCTGGAAAAATGCACGAATTCTTTGATTTTCTAGACAGTCTAGGTGTTGACGGAATGACAATCTCTCCTGGCTATAGCTATGAATGGGCTCCCGATCAGGATAGCTTCTTAAAACGAGAGCAAACTAAAGCCTTGTTTAGAGAAATACTATCTCCCTGGAAATCTGGCACAAAGAAATGGAATTTCAATCATAATCCTCTGTTCTTAGAGTTTTTGATGGGAGAACAAGACTTTGACTGTACTCCTTGGGGTAGTCCTAGCTATAGCGTTTTGGGCTGGCAAAAACCTTGTTATCTTTTAAATGAGGGACACTACTCTAGTTACAAAGAACTAATTAATAATACTCAGTGGAACAACTACGGTAAAAAGAGCGGAAATCCCCAATGCCAAGACTGCATGGTTCATTGTGGTTACGAACCCACTGCAGCTACCGTAGCTATGCAACCAGAAAATATGGGTAAAGCGATCGGAGCTTTATTTGGAGGCTAATAAAAAAGGATGAGGGACAAGGGAAATAATTAATTAATGATTCCCCTTGTCCTTTTCTCTCTTCGTTCCATAATTTAACCATTGTCAATAACTGCATCAGCTTCCATTTCTACTAGCATTTCTGGTGCAACTAGACGGCTGACTTCTACCATACTGGTAGCAGGGCGAATGTCGCCAAAGTATTCATAATGTGCCTGACTAATTGGTTTCCAACGATCAATCTTGGTGACATAGATTCTAGTGCGTACTACATCCTCAAGACTACCCCCAGCCATAATTAATGCCGATTCAATATTTTGAATAATCTGTTTAGTTTGAGTGTAAGGATCCCCTAGACCGACAATTTTACCATGCTCATTGGTAGCGGTAGTTCCTGAAACATGAACATAGTTGCCGATTCTGACTGCTCTCGAATAACCTACTGCCTGTTCCCAGGAAGTATTGGTACTGATGTTTTGTCGTTTCACGTTGCTAAAATGTTCAATCTTAAAAAAATATTATTATTAGCTAAACTTTACTGTGTTTGGAGCAAAAATCAACATTGATTTGTAACTAAATTCAGAGAAAAAACAATATTTTCATGATAATAAGGCTTTCTCTGTCTCGATCATAAGTTTTGAGTTTAATTTTTTATTGATCTTTGCTTCCTTCTGCTTTCATACTCCTTGAGCAGAAGAGTTCGGAGTATGCCCTACGGGCACGCTGAGTCTAACGACTTGCTCCGCAACCGCGAACGGAATTCGGAATTCGGAGTTGGTCAATAGTTAATAGGATGGAATTGTCTTGTTGTAGATCGTTTTAAACTAGTATAGTAGTCCTATTCCATTTTCTAGTTATTGTTGATTTCCTATGAATAACGCCAGCAAAAAATACAATATTATTACTTTCGGTTGCCAGATGAATAAGGCTGATTCTGAGCGTATGGCTGGCGTACTAGAAAACATGGGGTTTGAAGCTTCAGAAGATCCTAACTTAGCAGACTTGGTTCTCTACAACACCTGTACGATTAGAGATAACGCTGAACAAAAAGTTTATTCTTATTTAGGCAGACAGGCAAAACGTAAACATAAACAGCCAGATTTAACATTGGTAGTGGCTGGATGTGTAGCGCAACAGGAAGGAGAGCAATTATTGCGTCGTGTGCCAGAGTTGGACTTGGTAATGGGGCCACAGCACGCTAATCGCCTAGAAGATCTATTACAACAAGTATTTGATGGTAATCAGGTAGTGGCAACTGAGCCGATTCATATTGTAGAAGATATTACTAAACCTCGTCGTGATAGTGATGTTACTGCTTGGGTAAACATAATTTACGGCTGTAATGAACGGTGTAGCTACTGTGTTGTGCCTAATGTTAGAGGAACAGAACAATCCCGTACTCCTGAGGCAATTAAGACGGAGATGGAGGAGTTGGGTAGACAGGGCTATAAAGAAATTACTCTATTAGGACAAAATATTGATGCTTATGGTCGAGATTTGCCAGGTAGCACTCCTGAAGGTAGACACAAACATACTCTAACGGATTTACTTTACTACGTTCACGATATTCCTGGAGTCGATCGCCTGAGATTTGCCACTAGTCATCCCCGTTACTTTACAGAAAGGTTAATCAAGGCTTGTAAGGAGTTACCTAACGTCTGCGAACATTTTCATATTCCTTTTCAATCGGGAGATAATGACATTCTTAAAGCGATGAAACGGGGTTATACCCATGAGAAATATCGTCGCATTATTCGGACTATTCGAGAATATATGCCTGATGCTTCTATTAGTGCCGATGCTATTGTGGGGTTTCCTGGAGAAACAGAAGAACAGTTTGAGAATACCCTTAAGCTAGTGAAAGATATTGAATTTGATTTAATTAATACGGCGGCTTATTCTCCTCGTCCTGGTACACCTGCTGCTTTATGGGACAATCAGCTAAGTGAAGAAGTAAAGAGCGATCGCCTGCAAAGATTAAATCGTTTGGTTGCTGTCTCTGCTGAAGCTCGTTCTCAGCGTTATTTAGGGCGGGTAGAAGAAATTTTAGTTGAAGGGCAAAATACGAAAGATCCCAATCAAGTAATGGGTAGAACTAGAGGTAATCGGTTAACTTTCTTCCCTGGAAATATTGAAGAGTTAAAGGGTAAAACAGTCCAAGTAAAAATTACTGAAATTCGTTCTTTTAGCCTCACTGGAGAAGCAGTTGAAGTTCTATCGATAGTCAGTTAAATTGACTTGGTCTGGTTGGAAAAAGCACAAGTTACTTTAAGCTGTAATAAGTATAGATAGATTCCTATAATTTCCAGAATACATGAGCAGCTTCCTACCTTCGCCAGTAGGATTTCCTGGTTATTTTCATTTCTAGTTTTCACCCACCATCTAGACTCAAGTTTATGAGTCGTCGTAATCTTTACAAAAGTTATTCTTCTGAGAGCAATTCTTCCAAAATTGGGAGCAAATTTTCTTGATCTGGAGAAACTAATTCTAAGCGGTTTTCCAAATCATATCTAGCAAAAAACAACAGAGGGGTTAAAGGAGTAAAAAGACCGTATTTTTGGCTGGCGTGATAAAAGTAAGACAATGATTGTAATTCTTCTGCTTCAGCCTCATCTTCATCGTCATTTGCATCTAGAGTTAAAATCTGATCTTCTTCAATAGGAGGTAGTTCTCCTGTGGCGGTTAAGGTATAAGCGGTGTAATGAAGATAAAGATTTTGTTCAGCCAAAACTGCTTTAGCGTTGTTAAAGATTTCAGCGATTTCTTCCTCATCTTCTAACATTGCTGCTTCTAATTCATCATCATGATCATTATTGATACTCATGATTACTACAGGGATATCCACTGGTACTAAAAGCAGATAAGTCATATTATCAACTTCTAGAGACTGCTCAATATAACAAGGAAGCGATCGTCCATCGTCATCAACAATGGTCAACGTTTCTTCATCATATTGTTCGTCTTGATTAAACTGAGATGACGACATAGTTCTGATCTGGCTAATTCCTACTATTTATAACTAAATAACTTTAAAGTAGACTAAAATCACCGCAAATATAAGACCTGAGTGGGTTTAGTGTAAACCTCAGGATATCATGACCGAGAACCAATTTTTAAAGGATGAAAGACTTTTAAAGGATGAGGGATAAAGGATGAAGGATGAGTAAGCAGGAAAATAATCGAAATATTGCCGATCCAGTGATGAATATTAGAGAAATAGGAGTAGGCGCAGATGGAGAAGTGGGGCGTTTTTTCTTCACCCCATTTATCTCTTACAGTGGAAGGCGCTGTACCGATGACCTACCTCTACTTTTTATAGCTTTATTGATCAAATACTTTAGCTACTTAGTCTTTTTTGGGTTTATAAGTTGAAGCTACTTCTAACTCTTTAAGTTGTTTGGCATCTACCGCCGCAGGAGCATCTGTTAGTAAACAACTTGCCTGTTGCGTTTTTGGGAAAGCAATCACATCACGAATGGACTCTTCTTTTGCCAACAACATTACTAGACGATCCAAACCATAGGCAATTCCACCATGAGGTGGTGTACCATATTCAAATGCTTCTAGTAGGAAACCAAATTTATTATTAGCTTCTTCGGTAGATAAACCGATCGCTTTAAAGACTTGTTGTTGAACATCTTTTTGATAAATCCGTAAGCTACCTCCACCAATTTCAACACCGTTGTACACTAAGTCGTACGCTTGCGCTCTAGCAGTGGTTAAATCTTCAATATCTTCGGGATAAGGGGCAGTAAAGGGATGATGCAGAGCTTCATAGCGTTTTTCATCGGCATTCCACTCAAATATAGGGAATTCAGTTACCCAGAGTAAGTTAACTTGCTCGTTATCAATTAAGCCTAATTCTTGAGCAATAAATAAACGCAAGCGGTCTAAAGATTTATTGACTGTAGCGGTATCTCCTGCACCAAACAGTAGTAAGTGTCCTGGTTTTGCTCCAGTTCTAGTTAGTAGTTCCTGTTTTTGCTCCTCATTAAGATTGTCTTTGATCGCACCAATAGTATCAATTTCGTTATTTTCTCGGACGCGAATATAGGCAATACCTTTTGCTCCTGCGGTAACAGCTTCGTTAAAGATATCTCCTTTAGGTTTGATGCGGACATTAGAAATTTTGTCATTACCGTTGGGGATAGGTAATACTTTGACTTGACCGCCACTGGAAACTGCGCCTGAGAAAACTTTGAACCCAGAATCTTTGACAATATCTGACACATCCACTAATTCCATGGCAAAACGGGTATCTGGTCGATCTGTCCCGTAACGAGCCATAGAATCGGCGTAGGTAATACGGGGGAAAGGAAGGGAAAGCTCGATATTTTTAACAGTTTTAAAGATATGGCAGATTAAAGCCTCGTTGAGTTCAATAATCTCGTCTTGAGACAAGAAACTCATTTCCATGTCTAGCTGAGTAAATTCTGGCTGTCTATCGGCGCGTAAATCTTCATCACGGAAGCAACGCGCAATTTGATAATAGCGATCGCATCCCGACACCATTAATAGCTGTTTAAATAACTGAGGAGATTGAGGCAAAGCATACCATTGACCAAGGTTGACCCTAGAAGGTACAAGATAATCCCTTGCCCCTTCGGGGGTAGAACGAGTTAGGATCGGGGTTTCAATCTCCATAAAGTTTTCTTCGTCTTCTAGGAAACGACGCATTGCCTTAACTACCTGATGGCGCAATTGGAGATTTTTTGCCATGCGATCGCGTCTGAGGTCAAGATAACGATGTTTCAGGCGCAGTTTTTCTCCCACATTCTCAGTATCCGCAGTAGAAACTTGAAACGGAAGTTGTTTACTGACTGCGTTTAGCACTTCAATCGATTCAGTATAGATCTCTACCTGTCCTGTAGGTAGCTTGTCGTTGAGAGATTCAGGAGGACGCTGACTCACTTTTCCTACTGCTTTAACTACATATTCGCTACGCAGAGATTCAGCATCAGCATAAGATTGTGGCGTGCGTTGAGGATCGCTGACAATTTGAACTGTTCCTGTGCGATCGCGCAAGTCAATAAAGATTACGCCTCCGTGATCGCGACGACGATCAACCCAGCCATAAATAGTAACGGTTTGGTCTATGTGTTCGGTTCGCAATTCGCCACAGTAATTAGTTCTCATGCCTGGTAGCTAGGTAATAATATTTAAAATACAGCGTCTTCAAGAGTAACAAAATCTGCCCCCCTGTTGTCCATTATTTATTACTAATATCTAGAGACATTTCAAATTAAGCTATCTACAATGGGTTAAGTTTTGACAAAAATATGTATTTAAGCGCTCGCTATTACCTCAAAAAGTTTTTTTAATCTTTATAATTTGTGAGCATCGTCTGCTGCTGTAAATTCAAGCTAATCTCAGCATTTTGCCTATGTTTTTTAGTTTTCAACCTAGAGATGAATCTAATTTAGTTGTAGTTAATCCTTTAAGTAAACTCAGACAGTTATTGTTTTTGTCAGTTGTGGCAGCATCTTTGTGTGTTGGATTCAAGCCGAGACCTCATTCGGTTACCAGCGATCCTGAAGCATTACTAGTCTTGGGGGGACACGAAGAGCGAGAGCGTTTTGCCGCCAAATTAGCCCAGCAGTATCCTCAGCTACCGATTTGGATTTCTTCTGGTAGTCCTCAACACTATGCCCAAAGAATTTTTGCCAAAGCAGGAATATCTCGCGATCGCCTACACTTAGATTATCGTGCCAGTGATACCGTTACCAATTTTACTACTCTAGTTGATGAACTGAAAGCTCAAGGTATAGAGAGCGTATATCTAATCACCTCAGAAAATCATATGGCGCGGGCAAAAATAATCGGCGAGATTGTCTTTGGTAGTCGTGGTATCGACTTTAAACCTATTGCTGTACCTTCTAATAATCCGCCAGAACCCATCGAAAAATGTGTGCGTGATGGTGCTAGGTCAATTTTTTGGTTGTTAACAGGGCATACGGGCGCGATAATAGTACATTATGGAGGTAAAAGCTGGAAATTTCTTTAGATTTTGCTTTTATTCATGCAATGTAGACAGACAGACAATCTTCACATCACAAATCTTCACATCACAGAAGATAGTTAAAAATACGTGAGGCAAGGAATTCGGAGTATGCCCTACGGGCACGCTGAGTCTAACGACTTGCTCCGCAACCGCGAACGGAGTTCGGAGAGCGATTTTTTCTTAAATAAATAATTTAATTCAACAGTGAATACTCCTGGTCACTATATTCTTAATTTAGCTCTGTTGGGAAAAACCATCACTCCCAAAAACAATATCGCGATGCCTTCGGCTAGCTTCGCAATCGCCATTGGCGCAATTCTTCCCGATATACCGATTTTTGTTTTTTACTTTGTTGCCAAATTTATCTATAAAATGCCCGAAGGCAAAATTTGGTCAGAGGCTTATTATGAACCTTTCTGGCAGAATCTTGTCGCCCTGTTTCACTCGATTCCTCTAGCTTTGATTGGTGCAGCTATTTTTTATCGCTTAGATTGGAAACCAGGAATGATTTTGTGTATCAGTATGGTATGTCATTCATTGCTAGATCTCCCTGTACATAATGATGATGCTCACCGCCACTTTTTCCCTTTCAGTGACTATCGTTTTATCAGTCCTTTTTCTTACTGGGACAAAAATCATTATGGTAGAATTGTGGCATTGATCGAGGTAGCTTTGGTAATTAGTGTTAATCCCATTGTCATTGGGTTACTCAATTCACCCTGGACGAAAGGAATTGTAATTGCGATCAATTTATTTTATGTGTGGGGTTATTACCGTTTTTATCTATTTAGAGGTTAAGTTAAAGCTTAAGAAACTACAGTATCAGTTACACTTTTCTCTGCATCACTTTTTTTGTCAAAAATGGTTTCGGTAATAATATGAGAAAGTAAGCCGACAGGACCAAAAAATAAACACAAAATTAAAGAATGAATTGTCCAAATTTGTTTATTTTGTCCTTGCCAATAAATCCATCTCCCCACAAATAAATCCATAACTAAAAAGTGAACCCATCCTGCACCTGCTGCACCTTCTTCAGAGAAAAAACGGGCAATATCTGCTAACTGAGGATTAGCTAAAGCGGCAGCAGATTCTGGATCGACTGTAACTATCAAATAATAAATGTATGCAGCAATTAAAGGCAAAAAGGGTATATAAGAACCCATTACTTTTTTAGTAATATTCCACTTGGGGAATAAAATCATGATTGTCCAAAAAGGCAAAATGTAAAGATTAGCCAGATCGAATAATTGGGCAGAAGTCATAACTAAAGGGTTAAATGATAAGGGATAAAGGATGTCTCGTCAAGCGGGATAATAAAGGACGAGGAAAAAATCTAAATTTTATTTATATTGTAGGTATTTACTACTTACTTTTGCTCAAAATATTTTAGGCTGAAGCCCGTCAATAACTGATAATTGATCATTGTTAATTGATAATTGTTTATGTTAGCTCCTTGGCGATCGCCTTTATCTAGTGCCATACATCGTAATCGTTCTAAACCCTATTCTCGTTATTTTCAATTAGCTACCGTGACGACTGAAGGCTATCCTGCTAACAGAACTGTGGTTTTTCGGGGTTTTTTAAATAATGAGCAGAATAGTCTTAAGATTATTACCGATACTCGTAGCGCGAAAATTCAGGATATTGAGCATCAAGCGATCGCTGAAGTCTGTTGGTATTTTACGAAAACCCGTGAGCAATTTCGGATTTCAGGAAATCTACAACTAATTACCGCAGCACAAACAGATGATAACTTGCAGCTAGCACGTCAAACAACTTGGCACAATCTTTCTGCTGCAGCGCGAGCGCAATTTGCCTGGCCAAATCCAGGAAAACCCGCAGCAGATCAAGCTGAGTTTGATATACTTCCCCCCGATGCTGATACTCCCCTCGATAACTTTTGTTTATTGTTATTAACCCCTAAGAAAATAGATCATTTGCAACTAAGAGGCGATCCACAGCAACGCTGTTTATATATCCTCGAAAGCGATCGAACATGGTCAGTTCAACCTGTAAATCCCTGAATACAGAATTAATAATCTTTTAAAACTTCCTCATGCCTCATCCCTTATCCCAGTCTTTGCTTGAGTAGTTTTCGCAGTTCATCTTGTTGGGTAATTGAACCTGCAAGTAAAACTCCTAATTTGCCTACCAAGATGCTACCCCAGTTAACCAAAATTACTCCCGTACCAGTAGTGCGATTGTATTCTAAGCCGTTTAAATCGATATCATCTAGTGAGCGATATTTAGTTGTAAAATTTTCGCTTGACCAACTATTGATATTAAGTTTTTGGGCTATTCCTGTAGGATAGGAAGCACCATTAAATCGAGGATTACACTCAATAGCAAAGTAATCGATTCCATCTTCTGTTTCTACTGTAGCCACATCAAAAGCAAAAATCCCTTTCATTCCCTTTTGAGTCATCCATTGTGCCATAGGCTCAGTTAATTCCCAAGGTTGATAGGCTGTAGGATAACGATTGCCTTGGTGAGCAAAACCATCTAGTATTTGTTCAGTAGCAGCCAGGGGTTCAACCTGTTCTTTTTTTACTTCATACTGCAAGTTGAGAAACTTATCAGCAACTATTTCTTGCTGTAATTGTAGAGGGATGTTTTTATCCAATTTAGCCATTGCGCTATCCAATTCGTCTGAGTTGGCACAGCGATAAATACCAACGCCATCTACTGAAACAGCAGGTTTGAGGTAGCAAGGATAAGGGAAAGAGATATTGCTGTGATTTTTAAATTGTGCTTGGTTATCAGCGCAAAGAGTTAGAGGAATATTAACGTTTAACTCTTCTGCCAAACGGATAAAATTGTTTTTCGAGTTAATAAATTCAACTACATCTTGCCAGTCTTGATTGCGATCGCGAAACCAATCATCATCTTCGCTATGATCGTGAATAGCATCACCAAATATAAATACTGATGGTTCGTAATCTGGATACTGTCTCAATTGCTGAAAAGAAACATCCCAAATCGGATTTTGGCTATGACTCAACCCAATATTGTTATAGTGGGCCGTAACCGCCTGCCACTGAGATTTTAAATCAGGATGCAGTTGAATTAGATCATCTGGTTCGCTCATGCCCAATACCCTGCCAGAATAGAGATAGTTACCAACTACGGCATCATGAGTACAGTGCATAATATCGTGATTAAAAATTCTGTTCCCAGTCATATTTAATTTAGAATCTTCACTCTATAAGTTACTATTTCAACTTCTCTCATATTAATTACTTTCAACTGTAGCGAAACAAACAATTCTTTAAGATAAAGACTACGAGCAAACCACAAAACAGTTGACTAAATGAGAGAGATTGGAACATTAGGAGAAAAACTAATCGGACGATGGTTACAAATAAATAATTACAGATTATTACAGCAAAATTGGCGTTGTCGTTGGGGAGAAATTGATTTGATTGTCCAAGATCGAGTTACTCAGGAAATCGCCTTTGTAGAAGTAAAAACTCGCAGTAAAAACAATTGGGATGAAAATGGTTTACTAGCAATTAATTTATCTAAACAGCAAAAAATATTTAAAACAGCATCTTTATTTCTCGCCAAATATCCCCAACTAGCAGAATTCCCCTGTCGTTTTGATGTAGCTTTAGTTAGTTATAAAACTGTCATAGAGCAAATTAGTAATTCTGCTTCAAATTTTCAGCAAGCCACTCAAATCAACCTTGGTCAGCCAGTTATTTTAGATTGCTATCAATTGATAATTGAAAATTATCTCAAATCTGCTTTTGATCTCTCTTAATTAGTAAGATCTATCACAAATCTAACCACTAACTTCTTTATTTTTTCTGGCTTTCAATTTCAACCTAATTTCAGAATGAACCTCTTTGGTAATGGGATAAAAATAAGTCAGAATCAAGCCAATAATCAAGAATGTGGTGGGCAAAGGAGCGATCGCAATCCGAATGGCAAATAAAGCACTTTCAGGCTGCACAGGAATTTCTCCTCCTGGTGGTTGAGGAATAAACCCAGATAATTCTAATGCTTGTCCTACCAAGAATAAGGCTAAGGCTAAACCAAGCTTTTGTAATAACACCATAAAGCTATAAAAAATTCCTTCTCGTCTTTGACCAGTATTTAGTTCGTCTAACTCAATAACATCAGGAATCATTGACCAGGGAATCAAATAAGCTACCGAGACACCAAACCCCGCCATAATTGCTGCTGTATAAAGCAACCCAATTTGTCCTGGCTGAATTAAAAACAAAGCGGCTTGGGCAATAATCCAAACAACCATTCCCAAGTAATAGACGGTTTTTTTGCCTAGTTTATCGCTAACAAATTTCCAGAAAAATAACATGACTAAGGCTGTTCCCTGAACGGCGATCGCCACTGTGGGAAAAGCTGCCTCCTCCATCCCCATCCAGCTGACTACAAAATAAATTAAAATTGAAGCCGTTAACTGAACTCCCAACCAAGAACATAAGTAAATTCCAATTACATACAAAAATGCTTTATTAGCAAAGGCAATTTTTAGTTGTTCTTTGAGAGGCGTGCTAGGAAGACTGCTAGCATTATTTCTGGCTTCAATTGCCTCACGGCTACCAAGATGAGATTCGGTTTTCGCCAAAATTAAGGTCAAGCCAAAGCCAATAAATTGTAAGCCCAACAAGATACCTACAATTCCCCGAACAATAGCTGCCTCAGCACCACTAGTTAATTGGGCAACACCATAGACTATTCCTAATGCTCCCACAGCAGCCAAAATAAAGCCGAGAATTTTTTTTCCCTGCTGTTGTAAAAGTGGCGATGCACCTCGTTCTTGAATACGGAAAATACACCACAAGATGGCTATTACCGATATTAAAGTGCTAACTCCACCCAAAACTATATATTGCTGCTTGGGATCGCCAGGATAAGCCTGAAAAATAACTGTCGCCAAAATTAAAGATAAGATACTGCCTCCAATGGAAAAAGCAAAACGAAAACTGTTGAGGCTAGTGCGTTCGTTATAGTCTTGGGTTAATTCTGGGGTAAGAGCAGTGTAAGGTAAATTTACTGCTGTGTAAGCCAAGTTGAATACAATGGCAATGATTACATAATAAGCAAATAGATACCAGTTGTTGACGCTAGTATCATCGCTAAACTGGGGAACTATCCATTGCAAAAAAAAGAATATACCAAAGGGAATTGCCCCAAACAACATCCAAGGAATACGCCTTCCCCATCGAGTACGAGTGCGATCGCTTAAAATTCCTGCTATGGGATCGTTAATGGCATCGCTAATTTTGCCGATCGCTAAAATACTCCCTGCCAACCCCGCAGGTAATCCCGCTACATTAGTAAAGAAATATAACAAAAAAAATACTAAAATATTAGCCGTAATTGCTGGTCCCATATCTCCAGAACCATAGGCTAGCTTAGTCGTAAAGTTAAGCTTCTCTTGATCTATGGACTTCTCGCTATTATTCAATTTTTTAGTTCCTATTTTTTATGACAGATTTATATGTAACTTGGTCAGAATATCATCATAAAATCGAAACTCTGGCTGTCAAGGTCTATAAGTCTGATTGGCAGTTTAACCAAATTGTCTGTCTAGCAAAGGGTGGCTTGAGAGTGGGGGATGTTTTCTGTCGTCTATATCGTAAACCCCTGGCTATTTTGTCTACTGCTTCTTATGGGGGGAAAGACAATCGCGATCGCGACCAAATTAAACTTTCTGAACATCTTTCTATGATTCAACCTTTGGGCGATCGCATCTTGCTCGTAGACGATTTAGTGGACTCTGGAATTAGCTTAATAGAAGCTTTAAACTGGCTCAAAACTAAATACGGTGAAAACATCACAGAAATTCGGACTGCCGTAATTTGGTACAAAAGCACTTCCACAAAAACACCAGACTATTATGTTGACTATCTTCCTAATAATCCCTGGATACATCAGCCATTTGAAAACTATGAACAAACTAGTATTTCTGAGCTTGCTACTCAATTCTACGAAGATTAAAAGAGCCTAATAAGCTGAATTACAGAAAAAGTTAGCAAAACTTTACTATTGAATGGTTAAATTAACTGCAAAACCTAGTATATTTACGGAAGACAAGAACTGGGGTTTCCTATTAATCTGTATCTTATAGTTGAAAAACACAAAAAAATTAGGAGCGTCGTCAGCCAAACAACACCCCTAATACCAACCATATAGAACCGTTAAGCAATATTTAAATCGAGCCGTAAATAGTAAAGAGTGCTAGTTGATGTCTAATCGCTCTTTACGAACATATCTCCCATTTTAAGCTGGAATAAGTTTTATTTGTCTCCTGTCTTTGAGTATCAGCAATTACTTATTTGGCAAACTGTTTTTCTATCTTGGATGGAGCTATTGTTAATTTTTTCAAAGCAATTTCTCGTGTCAAACTAACCTGATATTTTTCAGTAATCTTTTATTTGTTTGTATTGCTAGACTTCTTGCCAGATAGTCTCTGGAGATTATTAACGGGGAGCAAAAAAAATAAAAATAGAGAAAAATATAGAGGTGTCGTCAGCCAAACAACGCCTCTAATACTAACTTTATAGAACTGTTAAGCAATATCTAAATCGAGTCGTAAATTAAGAGACAGCCAGCTTTGCCTTTTTAGCTTGCTGTTCTTCTTTTATCATTATAAGCTTAATGAAAAATTTATATTTTATTAAGCAAGTTTAAGTTTACATTTTTTTACAGAAGGTTTTTACAGAAGGTTTTTTCAGAACAGGGTAAGCTGTGTCGGCTCAGGCTCAATCGTATTCCAAGGTAGAGAAGGAAGATTACACTCTTGTTGGGTTAGTAGAGATTGAAAATACTTAGCTGTGTCAGGCGATCGCACTTCTTGAGGGCAATGAACAAAAAAGTAAATTGTTTTTCCTTGACTTAACCAGTTATTTA
>JASJDX010000072.1 GCA_030064975.1 Pleurocapsa sp. MO_192.B19 | reverse complement strand
TTAGAAAGAACTCTCCCTGGTCATGATGAAGAGATTAAGAGTGTGGCAATTAGTGCTGATGGTAGCACCATTGTCAGTAGCAGTAGCGATCGCCAAATTAAAGTTTGGAATAGAAGAACAGGACAGCTAGAACGCAACCTCGAAGGTCATGAGGATGAGGTAAATAGTATTGCCCTAAGTTTAAACGGAGATATTATTGTTAGCGGTAGTGGCGATCGCACAGTTAAAGTTTGGAACAGAAGAACGGGACAGTTAGAACGTAACCTCGAAGGTCATGAGGATGTAGTTAATAGTGTGGCGATTAGTGCAGATGGTAACACTATTGTTAGCGCTGGACAAGATACCAAAGTCAAACTCTGGAATTGGCGTTCTTGGGAATTAAAACAAACCATGGAAGGTCACGAAGAAGAAATTCGGGCAGTGGCAATTAGTCGAGATGGAAAAACCATTGTTAGTGGGGGTGACGATCAGACCATTAAAGTTTGGGATGCTTTGGGTAATCTCAAACATACTCTGCGGGGTCATACAGATAAGATTAATAGTTTAGTTGTTAGCAGTGATGGACAAACTATCATTAGTGGTAGTCGCGATCGCAGTATCAAAACCTGGAATGTCACAACAGGAGCATTAGAACAAAGTATCAAAACCGATCGCTCTGACATTATTAACAGTATTGCAGCTAGTGCTGGCGAGCAGATAGTAATTAGTGGTAGTAGAGATAGATCTCTGGCAATTTGGCATTTGAAACAGTAATTACAGCCAATTTAGTTGAATATAATTTAGCTAAATCAAGAACAAAATTATTTAATACCTCTTACCGAGATTATGCAGCTATGGAATCAGAATGGAAATTACCATCATCAAACAAAGTTCAATTACCTAAAGAGTGTACATCTTCAAGACAAAAACTCTTAGTTTGTCTGGGACGTAGCTGTCGAAAATATGATTCTGAACAAGTATTTACTAACTTTAAACAAAATTTACCGCCAGATACCGAGTTAATTTCCGTAGGTTGTTTAGGACAATGCGGTAATGGCCCAATGGTCTTGGTAGAATCAGATCAAGAAGTATGGTATTCCGAAGTTCATCCTGATGAAGTTCCCACAGTAATTAAGCAACATCTTATTGGTAAATCTCCTGTCAAAGCTATGCTTTACCCTAAATTTCATACTTGTACTTGAAAAATTAGGGCTATTAGTCTAATTTACCAATCAAAATCTCTTGATTTTCCCAATTAGACAAAATATCTTCTGTATTAATCCTAATCATTACCCGTAAGGGAACAGGAATACATAACTTGAAAGGGCTGGTCCCGTCCCGACTTTCGTCTATCGGTAGAAAGCGAGGCTTCACGCACGGAAGCTAAACTGGAAAATAGCCCAGTTCGATAAGTCATTAAAATTCAGTGAATTTTTTTCAATATATCAAGTCTGGTTTAATTTCCTTTATTTTAGGAGTATCTACAGCTTTGTTTCCTGTAGCAGCAATAGCAGCAGAGAGAATCACGTTGAATTTTCCGCCGTTTGGCCAGTTTTATATTCAGGTTGACGATCTCGAAACCTTTGTCACCAAAGGAGAAATAACTTCTGAGCTTGCTTATTATCTCAACCGCTTACCACCACAGCAAGTAGCAAGATTACCAGAGTTATTATCAGCTCCCTTAGAAGTTAATCCCTTAAGCATTGCTCATTTTAGTAATTCGACTATTGGAGAAGCCGTAATTAGAAACTTTGGCAAGGGCATCAGATCTAATGTTGATCGTAATGGCTTTTTGGCGTTGAGGGGGGCAATAATCGGGGCAGCTTTTGATAGTGAGGGGTTAACAGTGATGAACCTGTTGCATCGATTTCCCTTGGACACCATCTATGTAGATTTACAAGTTTTAGAACAATATATAAAACGAGGAGAAATACTGTTTAAAAACCGTGAGTTAATTGACACAGCTTTTTTTGTAGATAATAAGTTTTTAGATAAGACTAAAGATAATCGTAGTTCTGAATTCTTACAACAGCAAGATTTACAAAATCTGGGAAAATATACCTGGAACAAACAAACTTTTGCTTATAATAATCCTCGTCGTCCTTACAAAAGTAATTTTGACTTATACCAACCAGAAACTAAGCAATCTGTCCCTCTAATTGTTATTTCTCACGGCTTAGCTTCTAACCGCCAGACTTTTGCTTATTTGGGAGAACATTTTGCTTCTCATGGTTTTGCTGTAGCCGTAATTGAGCATGATGACATCAGCTTAAATAAGTTTGATGGTTTTCTATCAGGGGCGGAAAGATTTCCTGAACCAAATAATTTAATCGATCAACCTTTAGATGTTAAATACGTCCTCGATCAATTAGAACAGGAATCTAAGATTAATCCTCAGCTACAAAACAAAATTAATCTGCAACAGGTGGGGGTAATTGGTCAGTCTTTTGGGGGTTATACATCTCTGGCTTTAGGAGGAGCAGAATTGATTCCTAATGAAACGGCTGTGGAGTGCGAAAAAGACAATTATCAAGATGTTTTGCTCGATTTATCCTCCTTAGCAAAATGTACTTTTAATAGGCTAAGCGATCGTCAATATCAGCTAAGAGATCCTAGAATTCAAGCGGTTATTGCTATTAACCCTTTGGGCAAAATTTTTGGTAAAGCAGGAATGAGTTCGCTCAAAATACCAACAATGTTAGTTTCGGGAACACATGATTTAATTACGCCTCCTGTGGCTGAACAAATACAGCCGTTTACTTGGTTAGAAGATATTGATAAATATTTAGTATTGGTTAAACCAGGAACTCACTTTAGTTTTTTACAAGAAGGTTTGGGGGTTTTACCTGTTCCCGATAATATTGTCGGACCTAGTCCTACTTCGGCTCATCCTGCTTTAAAAGTTTTGAGTACAGCTTTTTTTAAGACGTACATTGCCCAACAGTCAGAATATCAAAGCTGTCTAGATCATAATGATCCAAGAATTAATAATGATTCCTTTCAATTATCCATAATTCGTTCCCTAAATCAAAATCAGTTAGAAGAAATAATTGATTTTGATTTAATTCAATAAGTCAAAATGTAGTACAAAAAAAATACGCAACTTACTTAGATTAGCGATCGGCAATTTTCCTTAATATACGTGAGTTCGATAAGTCCAAAATTGACTAGTTTTGAGCGAGGGAATAGGCAATCGGGAATCAGAAACAGCTTATTCTTTTGTTTCTATTAATGAAGAATTAAACCCAAATAAAATCTGTCGAACTTACGTTAAATATATACCCCTAATTAATCATCAAATAAAATTAGTTATGACCTCAATAAAAACGTTGACAATAGGTCAAATATCCCTTCATTTCGAGGAAAATGTTTACGACAAATTGATACATGATTATGGAGATCTAACAGAATTTATAGATAAGTTGAAATCTTTTATGAATAAGCTGGCGAGCCATAAAGATGAATACAATATTAATCCTTATTCTGACAAAATTAAGAGAGGGATTTATATTTTAGGTAAATATGACTCTGAGTTGGGAATATTTCCTGATTCCCACTTGGCACTGAAATGTTCGCAAAATAAACCTTTGGCAGAAGACTTGAAAAAACAATTCTACCGAAGTATTCAACTTACCCAGAATTTTGAAAAGCAACTCAATAGTGAGCAAAAAGCTCTCCTTCAGATTTGTCCAGTTTATCTGTATGTAGAAACCAGATCCCCAAGTTCCTTTTTTAAACAGATTCTGTTTATGCAGAGGGTAGAAGGAGGAAAGACTTTAGGAGATACTAAGTTGGGATTTAGTGCTAAATTTTGTGAAGTTTTTAACATTCCCAGTCTGGAAAAAATTCCTACTTTATCTCAATTTGCTTTACACCGATATCTGGATAGAGATAAGCAACGTCAACTTTTGAAAATTCAAACTGCCTATTTATTCAAAAGGCTATGGCTCAAAGGTATGAGGATTTTTAGTTTAAATCAGAAAAATATTTTGGTTTTTCAAGATCTTAACAAAAGTCAAACTCGATACTTAATTATCGATCCTATTGCTGACTATTCTCTACCAATTTCCCCAATTTATAATAGCTTAACTCTTCCCCTAATTAGTTGAACTTACTAAATTGAAGAAGCAGTAAAACAAGTCAATATTAGCCACTAATAGTAAATTTAAGAATTACTGCTCTTTTTTCTTCCCGCCAAGTGTTGCTAAGTCAGGCTGATTATTCCCTCCTGACCAAAATTTTTGTAATTTAAATAAATCTCTAGTATTTATTTGTAGATCATCAGTCGGAAAATTATGCATCGCCTCGATAATTGTCCAGCCATCAGAACTATCGGGTTTATCCGCAGCTTCAATTAATGCAGAACGAATGGCATAAAAACCATTGCGCTTAGGATGAGTTTTAATAGCTGTCCCTATTTTCTGGAGAAACTTTTCTCCTTCTGGGGCATTAGTAAATTTGTACATTTCAACCCGATCGCTTTCAAAACGATGTCCTAGCCAGTAACGCAATTGTGCTAAGGTTTGGTGATCCAAAAACTTAGAATAAAGACGGAATTCACGGGTCATTTCTCCCGTAGCGGCATATTTTTCTAAAGATTCAACCGAAATTCTGCCGTTAAAAGGGCCATAAATTAATTTGACGTTTTCTGCACTGAACGCAGGTTGTGAAATAATGGCTGAAGTTGACAAGCCCAAACTAATCGCAATTAGGTTATTTAAAACATAAGAGCAATTAATAAAATAGTTTTTTTCCATTTTGATTATTAATGTACCTGTAAAAATTATATTTTTAAATGGTTGTCATATTGTGTAATCCCAAGTACTGACTATTATTCTTAATAATTCCCAATAAATATAAAAATCAACCAGGCTGGCTAAATTTCCTGAAACTTCTATAATCTTCAATAGCCCTATCTCAAACAAGCGCAATGAACGAGTCTAATCAATCCTTCCGTACTCTAGCCGTAGATATCGGTGGGAGCGGGATCAAAGTAATGGTATTGGATACTGACGGTCAACCTCTTAGCGATCGCCAACGTCTTAAAACCCCCCACCCAGCTAAACCCGAAAACGTAATTGACACCATTCTTACCCTGGCAAAACAACAAGAATTTGACCGTGTTTCTGTAGGCTTTCCTGGAGTGGTACAAAATGGTCTGATCAAAACCGCCGTCAACCTAAATTCAGATTGGCTACAATACGACCTAGCCACAAGTTTGACTCAGCTATTATCCAAGCCTGTTAAAGTGGCTAACGATGCGGATATTCAGGGATTTGGGGCAATTTCTGGTAAGGGTGTAGAGCTTGTGCTCACCTTGGGTACAGGTTTTGGTTCAGCTTTATTTGTGTCAGGTAAATTAGTCCCCAATTTAGAAATGGGACATCATCCTTTTCGCAAGGGAGAAACCTACGAAGAACAACTAGGTAGAGCAGCCTTAGAAAAAGAAGGTAAAAAGAAATGGAATAATCGTTTAGAAAAAGCGATCGCCAACTTGGATCGTCTCTTTAGTTACGATGCTCTTTATATCGGTGGTGGAGAAACGAAAAATATCAATTTTGATTTACCCAGCAACGCCAAAATTATTCCCAATGTAAATGGTTTACTCGGAGGTATTAAACTTTGGACTAGCTAATTGTTAATTGATTACTAAAAGTGGGATTAATCTCAACAAAAAAAGCAGTGTATTGAAAGAAGTTAATCAATAAATTACACTGCTAAGAACTAAAAGTATACTAATTGTGTAGAAAAAGTAAGTCAAATATACTGAAATCTCTGCCCAAAAATGCTAGCTAATACTGTTTCTCTATTCGGATATTTAGCTCTTAGTTAGTTTCACAAAGTCTGTTACTAATGAAAATGCTTCTGTTGCTTTGAGTTGCAAAACTTTAACTGGATTAAATTGGCTCTTAAGTCCCACATCATTGTAATCTCCTGTGAGGTCGACGAAAGAAAATGACTTCGTGCTATTCTTTTCAATTAAAAATTGTGAGTATGGTAGAGCATAAATATTAGCACCAACCGCTTCTGCAAAATAGACAGCAAACGGAAAAACTAACGTTGGCTCAAAGTTTGGAGAATGCTGCCAGACAGTTTTACTAAAATCATCTCCCCCAATCCATCCACCAACCCGAATCTTGGAAAATAAGCAAATTAAATCGATTGTTATCCCTTTTAAAGTGTGATCGCCATCAATATAGGCAAAGTCAAGCTCCCCATCAGATATATCTTCAATTACTTCGGTAGTTTTACCGCGTAGTACAATTCGTTTGTCAGAGGCAAAACTCGTCTTTTCTTTAGTTTCTGAGAAAAATTTTTCAAAATTACGATCATTTTTATTGGCAGGTTTATTCCAATCATCTAGATGCCGCCAAGGATCAATCATGTAGTATTTTTCTATTAAATCGCACCCTTGAAGGATTTTGGCTGCAAAATTACCTCGATAAACTCCTACTTCTGCCATATTTTTGACCTTGGTAGACTTAGCGAGTCGAATCCATAGATCAAATCGAGAGTCTGATTTTTCTACGCATTGCTTGACAATCTGTTCTATAGTACCCATTGATGCTCCTATTTTGAATTCTAGATTATTATCTAATAGCAGGCATAAATAAATAGGTAAGTAGGTAGGTAGTTCACGAAGTCAAAAGTTAGAAGTCAAAAGTCAAAAGTTTAACAGAGGAAATAATATTTTTTGCAGGCACTAAATAATATTTAAAAGAAAATATTGAAGAGAAAAACTCGCTCAATTATTACTATTTGAATTGCTGAAAAGTGGAATAGCTTACTATGATATCACAAGATATTTATGCAAGAGACGACCATGAACTACGTTCACAACCGAGGATGAAAATCTATTTTCATAACAGTTCTACTGATTACTGCTCCAATTAATCGGCAAAGTCGTATCCTGAGCATCTTTGATGTGGTTAATAAATTCTGTCTCTCGATCTAACACGGCTTCCACGCGATCGTATATTTCTTGAGCTTCTTCTAAAGAGTTACCAATACTGGTTAAACCTAATTTGCCAAATTCTGACAATGCCCCCATAAGATGAAACACTGTACCAGTACGACTACTACTATCAAAATGTAGTCTTTCTTGGGCAATAATATCCATCAAGTCGTTGGGTAATAAACCACGATACTGCTCTTTTTGTAAATTATCGGTAGCAATATAATATTTTTCTTGCTTTTGTTGACTGAGGAATCGTCCTGTATCGTAATCAAAAGTACCGTTAGTCAACAATCTTAAAGTCATAAAAGGATGGGTTGTACCACCTTTACGTAAGTTAATTTCAATCGCCTGAATATCCCATTTTTGGGTTTCAGGCTGCCGTACGGCAATAAAATCTACCCCATAACGCTCAATTGCCCCCTTTTGCGCCAAAACTTCCCCAACTTTTAACCCTAATTCTTGTAACTCTAATCGATAAGCAGCATCCGCAGGAAAGTAACATCCTTCATAAACCTGTCCCTCTACACCACCTAAGATTTGATCGTGGGTAGAGACAATCTCTACTTCTCCTGATGGTCTAATATAACCTTGAACACTAGGCGATCGCTTGATATCTCCTTCAATAAAAGCCTCGACAATTGCGCCTAATTCAGGAATACGAGCCGAAAAAGTCTCCCAGGTTTCTCCTACACCCTGAAAACTCATATTTTCTAGCTGTTTAGTTAAGGCAGTTATGCTTTCTGCCTCATTACATTGATTGGGAGCATAATTTTGAATTGGTCTAAGATCTAATAAGGCATTACCTTCCCCCGAAAAGCCTTCGTTGAGTTTAACCACAATGCGCTTTAAATCAGGCTGTCTTTTCCACAATCCAACTAATTCGTGCAATAAATCAGCAGTATTTTTTACGGTATAGCTTCCGTCAGGATGAGGAATTTGTGCTTCGGCAAAAATTTCGCGACTACCGCTTTTTGAACCTAAATAAAGTACTTCAGGGGAGGCTGCTAAAAGGGGAATGCCTAATTTTAAAGATAATTGTTGTTCTAAATCCGTGGAATTATAACAGACCATATAAGACTTATTAGGGCGCAAAGCACGGCGAATTTTCTCTACTAGCCGAGGACGTTCTAAAATCTTTTGGGTTAAGGGTTTGAGTGAGCCATCGTAGGTACTAATTAATAATAAGCGATCGCGGGCATGGGAAAAAGGTATACCTGGTAGCAATTGCAGATAGTAATCAATCACAATTGGACACAGTGGAAGAGCAGTAAGATAAATTACCCTTGTCAGAGGATTGCGTAAGCGAATCAGAGAAAATAGTAATCTTTCTTCGTAGTGCAAAAACCCTAATACTTTATCTCCTACTTGCTGATCGACGCTAAAGGAAGGAATAACTAAAATATCGTAGTCATCCTGATCGAAAATATCTACACTTTGCCAAAGTTCTCCCTCTACAGGAGATTTTGTCCATTCTCGTAGCTGATTTTGTAGATTTCTAAAATGCTCTGCTGCTTCAGGATGAAATGTATCCACCGTGTTCATCTAAATTAACTATATAATGCTCGGAGAAACTCCCAGCATTATAGTAACTTGCTATTAATCTCTTATTTTACATACATCTTAATAATTAATAACTACTTCTGACTTCTAACTTCTGACTTATTACTTCTAACTTCTGACTTCTAACTTCTGACTTTCATGAGGAAATATAAATGCGATCGCTTATAGAGTAGAGATTTTTTTTTACAGCGATTTTCAGTTGAATAGAACACAGTTAGTAGTTCGGAGTGAGGAGTGAGGAGTTAGTCTTTGCTTCTTCCCTATCTCCTCCATCTTCCCCAAGTCCCCAACTCACCCCTACTCCCTTGCTCCCCTGTGCTCCTCTGCCTAATACAAAGATGTGGTCTACCAAGCACGAAAACTGCTGTAAATGTCTCCCCATCTATGTTTTAAGAGCGATGAGGCAAAGCCTCCCCTAAGCGATCGCAACTACTAGCTAACTAATAAAACTGAGTTAATTCACTTCTGCTGTGGTTACTAGACTATTATCGTCAGACTCCTGCTCTGAATTTATTATGGTTTCATTTTCAGCAATAGATTTAGACTCAGATTCAGAGCTAAGCCTTTGCTGACGTAGTAATTCTAATTCAGCTTGGCGAGATTCGATATCTTCCTTTAGTTGCTGAATCTGATTTTCTCGCTCCTTGATTTGACGTGCTTGACCCTTAAACTGCAAGTGATTACGTACTTTAATCCAGGTAATATATAGTCCTGTTAAAGCAGCTCCAATTCCCATACAAACAATTAAAGCAACTGCTAAATGGACTTGGATTTCCAATTGAGGAAGAAGTTTGAGGGCTACTTCTTGAGTATTTTCTAGACTAAACAGGGCAAGAGCTAAACAAGTAACAAACAGTATTAAAAAATCAACAATAATCATAATTTTGGGCAAATTTTTCACTAAGCTAAATAAATTCTGTTTCTGTTTGTATAGCTGTCGAAGCAAAGCTCAAAACATTTACCTAGAGCCTAGATCTTCTAACCAATTATGTCGGCGCTCTATAGTTCGCTTGCTATGTGTACCTGACTACAAAGCTAAACAACTATACAAATAGAAATCTTGCCATTATCTTAGAATAAAAAAGTGACAAATTAGGGTTAAAAATAATATGCTTATTGGAATCAAAGTAGTTGGTAAGATTATGAATCGAACTAACTTCCATAGGTTTTCATTGGCTCTTTGATAAAGCGAATGTAGAAGTTTTTAAAAGTCGATCGCAAGACACGAGGCAATCCGAAATCGATGGGTGCCAGAGCATCGGGTAATTTCCAATCAGATACCTGCAAGTCTGCGGGTTTACAATAGGGAAACTCAATTTCTGCAAGTTCCTCACAAAATCCCTGTTTAAATTGAGCTGCTAAAGTAGGGACAACCAGGGGCTCGACATTTAAAATATCAATCATGGCACGATCTAGGGCAAACACATTGGTAGACGCGCCTAAAACTCCTAATTCTTTGGGTTCACCACCGCTAGGACCATTTCCTTCATGACCGATAATACCGTCAATGATGGTTAAATTAGGAGCGATCGCTTTAGCCGTTTCTACTAACATTTCACCAAAGCGATCGGCATCCTTCCCTGCTTCCATATGCCACCAGGCTTTCATCTTGCCAGGTACACAGCCAAAAAGGTTTTTTACTCCCAAAGTCATGGTTAGCTGCATATGGGATTTTACTTTCGGCAAGTTAATCACCACATCTGCATCCATTGCTTCTTTAGATAAGCGTAGATGCTGGAAATTAGCATTTTCTGTAGCGTAACGCTGACCTTTAAATTCAATAATTGGTAAATCTAATTCTTTGCACAGGGGTAAATAACCGTTAGCCTTTGCCACTCCTTTTGCGCTACCAAAAGCGGGACTATCTCCTAAAAAGGGTTTACCTCCTGCTTCTTGCACTAATTGCGCGACACAGTATACTATCTCAGGACGGGTAATACATTCCTTGGTGGGACGACTACCAGTCAGTAAATTAGGCTTTAATAATACGCGATCGCCTTTTTTAACGATGGCTTCGATTCCTCCCAAGGGTTGGAGTAAATATTCAATTTGCGATCGTAATTCCTTTAACTCGTAAGACTCGACGCGAATTAGGCTAACTGTATACATTTTTGAGTTTATTTATAATATCTGCCTCTAAAATATCAAAAAAAATCGAATATAAATGCCTAAATCAATGCCGAAACTTCAGAAGATCGCGATCAACGGGACTTATATTCAAGAACAACCTAGTGGTTTAGGGGTAGTCAACCAGAACTTGATTTCTGAGTTGATGAATTTTGAACAGGAGTTTGATTTTGTTCTTTATTCCAATTCTCATTACCTTCAGACCAACTACCCAAACAAGACTATCCCTGTAACTAATTCGCTGTCTCCCGATCGCGGTTTTTCAGGACATCTTCAGCGTTTTCTGTGGTATCAAACTGCTTTAAATTGGCAATTAAAACGGCAAAATACAGCCTTATTTTATTCTCCTGTGACAGAAGGAATCTTATTTCCTAGTATTCCTCAGATAGTCAGTGTTCACGACCTTATTCCCCTTAAATATCCTGAATTAAGCCCTAAATGGCAATATTACTACAAGTATGTTTTACCCCTGATTCTCAAACAGTCTCAGAAAATTATCTGTTTTTCGCAACACACCAAAAAAGATCTGAGGCAAAACTATCAACTTAATCCAGAGTCGATTGATGTTGTCTATTTAGGGTTTGATCGTCAGCTTTTTTCTCCTCAACCAAATCCCCAAATTCTGCAAAAATATAACCTAGACAAATATCTGCTTTATGTGGGAGATATGCGTTTTTATAAAAACTTAGGTAGATGTTTAGAGGCATTTGAACGCTTACCCCTTAAAGATTATCAGTTTGTAATTACTGGTAAAAAAGACGACTTTTTTTATCCTGAAATTAAACGTCAAACAGATCGGCTATCAGCTAAAGAGCGTATTATTTTTCTCGACTACGTACCCACTGCCGATTTACCTGGTTTATATTCGATGGCTCAATCTTTGGTATTTGCTTCTCTTTACGAAGGATTTGGTTTACCAGTATTAGAAGCAATGGCTTGTGGTTGTCCCGTAATTGCCTCTAATGCCACCTCAATTCCAGAAGTTGGTGGGGATAGTGTTTTTTATGTCTCTCCTTATGATGTCGAAAGCATTGCTCAAGGAATGTATCAGGTTTTAACTGATATAAATCTGCGCAACAATTTAAGCAAACGAGGACAGGAGCGAGTAAAGTTATTTAGTTGGTCATATACAGCACAATATATTCGACAAATCTTTGTAGATTGTCTAGAAAAAGATCAAAGTTAACCAGCTTAGTTGCTAGTCCCTAAACAGTTGTGTTCTGAGACAAAATAGTATTAAAGTACTAAATTATTAATAAATACACAAAATCAAGAAATGCTAAATTATAAATTTTTCATTATGTTTTACCAATTAAAGAGATAATTTGCTGAATAAAATCTTGGTGATCGACTACTGGTTTAGAAATATAGCCGTCCGCACCACTTTGCTGCAGAAAATTTTCGCGATCGCCTTCCATAGCATGAGCAGTAACTAAAATTATCGGCAGCTTAGCGGTTTTCGGGTCTGCCTTAAGCATTTGGGTTATTTTTATGCCATCTACAGGCTTTCCCTCATAAATACTATTGGCAAGAGCAATATCCATCAGAATTGCATCTACTTCTCCAGATTGAGCTAATTGCAAAACTTCATCGACAATTTCTGTCCCTTTGACTTGCAAACCGCCTCTTTTTGTTAGTATTTTGGAAAAAACCCGAAAATTAATAGGGTCATCTTCTACAATCAAAACCGTTGTCATAAATAGTGCTTAGAAAAGTTTTTTTAATCTTAGAGAAACTTGATGTTAAGAATAACGTAAACAAATAAAATTATTAGATTGAGAGAACATACTTTTAATTGTGGCTTAAAAAAGTCAGATAGCAAAGCCTGCTAGTCTTACTCTTTATAAGACCAGTATTACGCCATATTTTTATACTCTTATTATTGATTTTTGCAAGTCTCGATTGTATTTTTGGCATATTTCCCATAACTCTTGGAGATTTTTTGAATGGCACAGCAGCTTAATTTGTTAGGAAATGGTCAAATCATTCCCACTCCTCTTCACCAAGAAATGGAGAGGTCATATCTTGAATATGCAATGAGTGTAATTGTCGGGAGAGCCTTACCCGATGTGAGAGATGGACTCAAGCCAGTACATAGACGTATCCTCTATGCTATGTATGAGCTTGGGTTGACCCCAGATCGCCCTTATCGTAAGTGCGCTCGTGTGGTGGGAGATGTTTTAGGGAAATATCATCCCCATGGCGATCAATCAGTCTATGATGCCTTGGTACGTTTGGTACAAAGCTTTTCTACTCGTTATCCCCTGCTTGATGGTCATGGTAACTTTGGCTCAGTGGATAACGATCCTCCTGCGGCGATGCGCTATACCGAAACTAGACTCGCTCCTGTTGCTTATGAAGCAATGCTAACGGAGATTGGTGAAGCAACAGTTAACTACAGTAGTAACTTTGATAATTCCCAAACTGAACCCATTGTTTTACCCGTTCAACTACCGATTTTACTTCTCAATGGTTGCTCAGGAATTGCGGTGGGGATGGCAACTAATATTCCTCCCCATAACTTAGGAGAGATAGTAGATAGTTTAATTGCCCTAATCGATCGTCCACAGATATCCGATGAAAAACTCTGGGAATTAGTTCCTGGACCTGATTTTCCCACAGGAGGCGAAATTGTCGAAGTCAAAGGGATTCAGGATGCCTATCGTACTGGACGAGGCAGCATTAAAATGCGGGGTATTGCTCAAATCGAAAAACTGGCTACAGGTAAAAAACGGCGTCGAGAAAAACGAGCTATTATTATTACTGAGTTACCCTATCAGGTTAATAAAGCAGGTTGGATTGAAAAAGTTGCCGACTTGGTCAACCAGGGAAGAATTGAAGGGATTTCTGATATTCGGGATGAGAGCGATCGCAATGGAATGCGGGTGGTAATTGAACTCAAAAAAGATGCCACTGCTCAAAAAGTTCTTCATCAACTCTATCGTCAGACGGCATTACAAAGTAATTTTGGAGCAATTATTCTGGCATTGGTGGATAATAAGCCAGTTCAGATGCCTTTGCGGGATGTTCTGGAAGAATTCCTCAAATTCCGCGAACATACCCTTAGAAGACAATATAGCCATGAATTAGAACAAGCCAGCCAAAGGCAACATCTAGTAGAGGGTTTGTTACTCGCACTTAATCAAATCGATGCGGTAATTGAGATTCTACGTCATGCTCCTGATGGAACTACAGCTAAACTACGTCTTCAGGAAGAGTTAGACTTAACGCCAACTCAGGGAGATTCAATTTTAGCGATGCCGATGCGTCGTCTAACAGGTTTAGAAAAACAAAAGTTAGAAACTGAATTAACAGATTTGCAAGAGCAAATTGCCAATTTAAACAAAGTTTTGGGCGAACGTCATGAGTTAATGAAGTCGCTGAAAAAAGAATTACGTTCTCTCAAGCGTAAGTTTGGCGATGAACGTCGTACCCGTATCGCCAAAGTTGTTGTCAACGAAGAAGCTAGCCAGCAAGCTACTCAGAACAAATCTGCCAACAAGAAAAAAACGCCGAAAAAAGATCCGGCGTTGGTGGTGTCTCCTACTCTTACTTTTGAACGCTCTGCCAAAGCAACATTAAAAGTAACTAATTCTGGCTGTATTTATTGGCAAAATCCTGTTGCCAAGGCTGAAGCAACTACTTCTATTCCTAAAAAAGGACAAGACTTTATTGTTCAAGATGAATCTATTGGCGATCGCGATAAGCTAATTGTCGTTACCGATAGCGGCAAAGCCTATCCTGTTACCATCGACGAAATTCCTTCGAGCTTAGAAACTACTGAACAGCCAGCAGTGGAGCTATTATCATCGGCAGCACAGAGAGATGCAACAAGCTCGGTGGCGCACTTTTTCCTTCCCGAAAATCATAATCATTTAGATTTATTATTGCTCACGGAAAAAGGCATTATCAAACGTTTAGAATCTACCGAGTTAGATGCCTTGGGTAATCGTGGATTGGTTTTAATTAAAATCAAAGAACAAGATAGCCTCCAATACTTTAGTTTTGCCGAGCAAGATCGAGAGATGGTAATTGCTACCACAGGGGGGCGCATTTTACGCTTACCAGTTAACGATGCCCAGATACCCATTATGGGAAGGAATGCTCAAGGAAATCGGGTGATGCGTCTGAGGTCAAAAGAAAGGTTAGTGGGGTGTTGTGCTGTTAATGCTGATGATTCTATTGTCGTGATCTCTCAGCTAGGATTTGGCAAACGAATTCGGGTTAATTCTCTCAGGTTAGCTAATCGAGGGGATATTGGAACTCAAGCAATTCAATTTACAACCAAAGAAGATATGCTAGCAGGAATTATTTCTGCTACAGCAAAGGAAAATATTACTTTAACCACTAGCATTAACCGTAGGTTGGTTTTACCAGTTAAAAGTCTTCAGTTAGCTGAGAAAAATAGTACAGGGGAAAAAATTGGCAAATTAAAACCTGATGAGATTATTACTGGTGTTTATCCATTTGTCTCAAGTAATAGGTAATAGGTAATAAGTAATAAGTAATAGGTAATAAGTAATAAGTGAGTAGTCTTAATGCTCAGTTGCACAGTTGGAAAATAATTTTTTTGACCTACTGTTTTGGAGTTATTTGTTTTTTAGTTGGTCAGGATACTGTTTTATCTCAGACAAAAATAACTAATCCCTTGGATATTACTAGAAGCGATCCACTGATTCCTTCTGGTTATGGTAAAAGGGAATTAACTTCATTTGAAAAATATCGCATTGAAAAAGCTATAGCCCAACTCAACCAGACTGCACACAAAGAATTGGATCGGGGTAAGATCGATCGAGCTTTTGAGCTATGGTATCGACATTTAAGACTGACTAGTATTATTGATACAGATGCAGAAATAAAGGCTTTGGGTAAAATTGGCGCGATCGCTTGGCAAGAAAATCGTGGTACAGATGTTCGTAATATTGCCGAACGGTTAATCACTATTCAAAAGAAAATAACTGCTAAAAAACCACTGTCTTCTAGTTTATTAACTAAGTTGGCTAAAGCCTATCAGCAAGTACGGTATTTACATAAAGCAATCAATATTTATCAGCAACTGTTAGTTAATAGTAAAAAAGCAGATGATCTGATTGCCGAGCAAAAAAATTTGGAAATATTAGGTGAACTTTATTTAGCCAGATTTGACTATCAGGAAGCTGCTGATATTTATCAAGAGTTGTTAGATTTGGCTACTATTATTAACCAAAAATCTGAGCCGACAAATAAAGAAGAAGTTTATCTAGAAACTTTAATTGATATCTACGATCGCACTGCTCAAACCGATAAAGCCATAAATATTAAAAAACGCTTAATTGAGCAGTATAGTGCTACTCAACAAATAAACAAAATACTCCCTATAAAAATGGCGATCGCTCAAGATTATGAAACTTTAAAACAGCTAGATAAAGCAATAGAAACTTATAATCAAGCATTTTCTCTGGCATCTAAAAACCAAAAATTAGCCATTGCTAGTGATACTTTAACTAGATTAGCCGAACTATATCAACAAAGCGATCGTACTGATGATGCTATTAGAGCTTACGCTAAATTAATCAAAGTACAACAACAATCTTATAATCACTATGGTTTGATTAATACTTATGATATTCTGGGCAAGATATATCTAAAATTAAATCAAAAATCTCAAGCTAAACAGTATTTTCAACGGGGTTTAGACTTGGCAAAATCTTTGAATTATAAAGTTGATTATTTTAATTATCAAATCGAACATATTAAGTAGCTCCACTTTATTAAACATGAAATAGTTAAGGTAGGGTTTAGGGTGTGGGTTTTAGGGTGTAGGGAATGCTTGACCTCTGGTTGATTTTACGTTTTTTTAGGTGGAGCTACTTACCAAGTAGATATTCAGGTAATCTTGTTGGGTATATAATTTTTTTATTCTAATTATTGTCAAGTTTAATTTGTTTAATTGAATGAATACCTATAAATATAAAATAGGTGGAAGCCTAGAGGTTGATGCACTGAGTTATGTATTTAGACAAGCGGATATTCAACTCTATCAAGCAATTAAAGAAGGTGAGTTTTGCTTTGTTTTTAACTGTAGGCAGATGGGTAAATCTTCCCTATTATTCAAGACTTATTCCCGTTTAATTACTGAAGGATATTTGTGTGCTTT
>JASJDX010000071.1 GCA_030064975.1 Pleurocapsa sp. MO_192.B19 | reverse complement strand
TATTGTGCTAGTTATGAATTATTGCTTGGAGGTCATCGCAGCTAATACTAATATACCAGGGACTCTTCAGGTCACTACAGCTTTACTATTAGGTACAATTACTTTTTTCAGTTTACTTCTTGTAGCTGGTCTATCTTATATGCAACTTCCTAAAGTTGCCCATTCGCTATTTGACCGTTTCTCCTCAACAGAAAAACAAGAGATTTATCACAAGGTGGTCGAACCTTATCAGAGCTGGTTAAACTGGATAATCGTTGTTAGTGTTGTCGATATAATTATTCTAAGTGTTCCTACTCCTAATTGGTTAGGATTGTTTGAATTTCCCCTCAGTTTACTTGTAGCTTTAAATGTTAGCTTTCTGGGATTTAGTTTATTTAAAGAATTGTTCGACAATTACTTATTAGGAATTGCCCTAGACAACAGATGTAAAATCAATACTGAATTACTGGTTATTGCCAAATTTATTTGTAACTCATCAATCCTCTTAATTGTTGTCTCTATTTTTGCTCAAACACACCAAATCAATCTATTTGGCTTAATTGCTAGTTTAGGCATTGGGGGGGTAGCAATTGCTTTTGCTTCCCAGAAAATTTTAGAACAGATATTGTGGAGTATTGTTCTGTACATCGATCGCCCTTTTACTGTTGATGACTATATTCATTTGCCTGATACGACTCTGGGTAGAGTTGAATCAATCGGTTGGCGTTCAACTAAAATTCGGCTTTCAGGAAAAAATACCCTAGTCATTATCCCTAATAGTCAACTTGCCCAGAGCCGTATTGAAAATATGACCAGAGCAAGAAGGGTAATTTCGATCGCGGAATTAACCTTTTTTAGGGGTATGTCTGAAGAAGAAAAGGCATTGATTCATCAACTTATTACAGAGAGTACCAGAGAAATTTTGGGAATCGATCATCGTCTGACACAAATTACTTTTGAAAATTCTACCGATGCCGCAGGACAAGATTATGTACAAACTCAAGTTATCTTCTATATTTTGGGGGCTGCCGAAAGTTCAATAGAGCTAAGAAGTAATCTGTTAGAAATTGCCAGGGAAAACATTATCGAGCGATTGCAGGATTATGGAATAAACTTCAGTTTTGAAGAAAATACTCTTGATGTTCCTCAACCAATGAATATCTAAATGAGCAAGAATAGTTAAATTTGGAATAATTTGAAATAGTTACAAACACACCTTTAAAAGTAAAGCAAGCAGAGAAAGAAAAGAGACTTCTGTTGTTGGTTTTTTTTATATCCACTGAGTTAAATATTTAGATAGCCACAGTAACATAATGCTCGAGTTTATTCCAGAATCGCTACAATTAAGTGAGGAAAATCAAAGATTTCTAGTTGAATTAATCGGGAGATCTAGTCTATTCGTTTTTGGTACTGTAATTGCTCCCTTATTTGGGCGAATTTTGCCTTTTTTGTGTTGGTGGATTCTTAAGTTAGTCCAGCGATTTGTTCCCTCAAATACTACGGTTATTTACGATCAACTGATTAAACCCGCCAGAAACTCCCTCGTTACGGTAGGAGCATTAGTCTTTATCGCTCTATGTTTAAATTTGTTCGCTCAATATCTAAGAATTTATCAATTCTTAGGCTTTTTTATCTATTTAGCTTTAGCAATTAGCATTGCCTGGTTTGCTTCGCGCATAGCTCGACGAGTGATTCGGATCTATGTCATTAAGCTAGTTCAGAGGTTTGGTGGAGAAGTCAATGAAACTGCTTTAGTCTTTGAAACTTTAACCAATGTGATTATTATTTTGTTCGCTATTTTGCTCTTTGCTCGAGGCTTGCGACTTAACTTATTTGCTATTTCTGCCAGTATAGGTGTTGGAGGGGTTGTGGTTGCTTTTGCTGCAAGACACGCACTAGAAAGAATAATTGGAACTATTGAACTGTTTTTAGATCGTCCTTACCAGCCAGGAGAATATATCCAGGTAAATTTTAATCCTTATGGCGAAGATGTGTATGGTCGTGTTGAATCAATTGGCTTGCGTTCTACCAAAATCCGCACAGCTGGAAGAAACACAATTATCGTTGTTCCCAATTCAATTATGGCAGGTAAGAATATTGAAAATATTAGCAGGGGTAAGAAAGTTGTAGCGATGCTCTACCTAGATTTTTTTCGACATCTAGTAGAAAGCGAACAAGCACTGGTGAGACGGACTGTTATTGAGAGTACGGACACATTTTGGGGCATAGATAAAGCCAACACGAGAATTCGTTTTTCTCAACCTGAAGAAAAATTAGGAACTCGCGCTAGGATCAACTTTTTTCTCACCAGTTCAGGAGAAGACTCTCTTGGTTTACGCAAACGACTGGTAGATTTAGCTAATCAGGCGATCGCCAGTAAACTCTTAGCTTATAATATTGAGTTCTCGATACCAGAACCAGTAGTATATATCGATTCACCAATGACAATTTAGAGAATACTGTAATATGTGAGATAGGTTTTTGAGTGTGTTTGCCTAGTTTACCGGGGAACACCGGTCACCGCAGCGGGCAGAACCTGCGGATGAAACATCCGCCAAACAAAGGGCTTGCCCGCATATAGGCTGCCCAAGACAGACAGCCTCTTCTGAAGGCGGTGTAACGGTGACCCTGCGGGTTGGCACTCCTTCTAAACGGTGTAAACACTCGAATGGGTGTAATCACTTCTATTTAACAATATGACCGATAAAAAAATGGATACAAAAGCTTTTAAACGTTCTTTGCAACAGTCGGAAAATTATCATCGTCGAGGATTTGGACACGATGTAGAAGTTGCCGGAACAATGAGTACAGAGTATCAAAGTGATTTAATTCAAACCATCCGCGATCGCAACTATCGCTATTCACGAGGAGACGTAACTATTTTTCTGGCAGAGTCTTTTGGCTTTTGTTGGGGAGTAGAAAGAGCCGTAGCCATGGCTTATGAAACTCGTCAGCATTTCCCCACAGAAAAAATTTGGATTACTAACGAAATTATCCATAATCCATCTGTAAATCAGCGTTTACGGGAAATGAAAGTTGGCTTTATCGAAGTTATTGATGACGAAAAAGACTTTAGCGTTGTTAATCAAGGTGATGTAGTAATTTTGCCTGCTTTTGGTGCTAGCGTCCAAGAAATGCAGCTACTCAATGATAAAGGCTGTAAGATCGTAGATACTACCTGTCCTTGGGTATCCAAAGTTTGGAATTCTGTCGAAAAACACAAAAAAAGAGACTATACCTCGATTATTCATGGCAAATATGCTCACGAAGAAACCGTAGCTACTAGTTCCTTTGCCGATCGCTATTTGGTAGTTTTAAATTTGGAACAGGCTGAATATGTAACTAACTATATTCTTCATGGTGGTAATCGCCAAGAATTTCTAACTAAATTTAAAAATGCCTACTCTGAAGGTTTCGATCCCGATCGGGATCTAGAAAAAGTAGGTATTGCTAATCAAACCACAATGCTTAAAAGCGAAACCGAACAGATTGGTAAACTTCTGGAGCAAACTATGCTTAAAAAGTATGGGCCAACCGAGTTGAACAATCATTTTATGAGCTTTAATACCATTTGTGATGCAACTCAAGAAAGACAGGATGCGATGTTCGACTTGGTCAAAAAAGAATTATCTTTGATGATTGTTATTGGTGGTTTTAATTCTTCTAATACTACACATCTACAGGAAATTGCAGTGGAATACAATATTCCCTCTTATCATATTGATAGTGTAGAGAGGATTATTAGTCGCGATCGCTTAGAACACAAACCTTTGAGCCAAGAAATTACTATAGCCCAAAATTGGTTACCAGAAGGTGAAATTACCGTGGGCATAACCTCTGGTGCTTCTACTCCTGATAAAGTTGTAGCTGATGTAATTGAAAGAATATTTGACTTAAAAGCTGCCGCGATCGTTTAATTGCTACAGCTAAAAAAATAGGGGAGAGAAAATAATTATCTTCTCTCCCCTATTTTAAATTATGGAAAATTACCGATCTAGCTGGTTAATTTCTAAAATCGAAAACTAGCATTTTGTCTGCTTTCTAACACTTGTTGATATTGATAAAGTATTTCTCGGCGTTTTTCAAGATTACGTCTTTGTCCTACCAGGGTTTCATCCAGCATTCGTTTTCTTTCTTGCTCTTGGCTTAATTGATTTTTCAAATAGAAAAGCTCATACTCAGTAGCAACATTAGCTTTTCTTTGCAGCTGTTTTACTTTTTGACGTTGTGCTAGCAGTTCTTCTTCTTGTTCTCTTACCAGTCGAGTTAAATCAGCTAAGTCCTGTTGCAGATGAGACACCATTGCCTCTAATTTGTCTAGAGGAGCTAATTGAAGTTGTTCTTCATCTAAATTAGTAGCTAGTTTGTTTTTCTTTGATTCTCTTGCAAGAGAAGAGATAGTTTCCCACAATTCTTCTTTAGATGAATTAGATGAAGAAGATCCTGGTAATGTATTTTGCTGTATAACGCCTTGTCGTTCCTCCAGAGTCTGATAGTAATAGGAGCGTGAGTCAAACTGAAGATTAACGCTATTAAAGACCATTCCCAATATATTTAGTCCAGATTGCTCCAAAATTTCTTTGGTGAAGTTAGCTTGTGCTCTTTCTACAGAACCAGGTCTAACCACCAGTAAAACTCCATCAGCCATATGACCAATAATAGGAGCATCGGCAGTCAAATCTAACGCAGGGGTATCGAGAATAACAAAGTCATAAAGTTCTGCCCAATAATCCATCAGCATTCTCATTCTTTGAGAATCTAGCAGAGTTGCAGGAGAAGGATCTGTACTGCCAGAAGTAAGCAAGTCAAGATTAGACATGACTTCCTTAATTGTGATTCTAGGATCTAACTGCTCAGCAATAACATTACTTAAACCATTATCGTTATAAATATCCCAAATACGATGTTGAATTGGATTGTGCAGGTTAGCATCAACCAGTAAAACTTTATTACCTACTTGAGCCATCGCCGCAGCCAAGTTAGCTGCTATCGTAGATTTACCTTCTTGAGCTCCAGAACTGGTAACAACAATGCTTTTGAGCTTCTTATCAGAGTTCAAAAACTTAATATTAGACTGTAACATCCGATAAGATTCGCTCAGAGGTAAGGAAGGATAGTCTCGAACTATCAACTTAGGAATTGTGGGATCTTGACCAGACTCTGGGAGGGTAAATAGCTTAAATTTCTCAAGACCAGGAATCACTCCCAAGCAAGTATAACCATATAGCTGCCTAGCCTCTTCAACGGTTTTAATCGATTTATCACTAATCTCTACAAGATAAATTATTCCTGCTGCTGCTAAAAGTGCCAAAGAGCCAGAAGCTAAGTAACCGACCCCACGAGAGGAGACGGGTTTATTGGGAATAACCGCATTAGAAATTACCCTTACATTACCAGGGTCTTGGCTTTCAGCAATCCTAACAGTCTGCAACTGTTGCCATAAAACTTCATAAGTTGATTGAAATGATCTTACCTGTCTTTCTAACTGTCGCAGTTTTTGCTCTATTTCAGGCACTTTCCTGATTTTTCCGCGGCGACTCTGCTCGATCTCCCTCAGGCTATCAATTTGTTTTTGGAGACCGATATTGTTAGCTTCTAATTTAATTAATTCACTAGTAAGCTGCTGTTGCATCAAACCAGACTTGCTATTTTTAATTAGCTCCCTAGCTTTTTCTCCGCCAACGGCTTGAGTTTGTTTGTCTAATAAGTTTTTTAGGGAAGTGACTTGTTCTTGTAGTTCGACTACGTTGGGACTATTGGCAGTAAAGCGTGCTTGTACCAGAGCTAACTGTGATTCGGCTTCTTGAAGTTTGGTTATTGTCTCTATAATCTCAGGAGATTGACTAATAGTAGTTACAATTACCGCTTGTTCTGAGTTTAAACCCAGTTTGTCTTTTAAGTAGTTAGCCTGGGAATTAGCATTAGCCATTTCTCCCTTGGCTTTAGCTATTTCTGCCCGTACTTCTTGTAAGGAATCAATTAACGCTTTAATGTCTTCTTCAGGAGCAATAAACTCATTTGATTCTTTAAGTTGGCGTATTTCAGCCTCAGCCTTTTGTAAAGAATCTTCTACCTTGGGTAACTGTTCTTCTAAAAATTCTCTGGCAGAAACTGCTTCGGCTCGATTAACTACAATATTATTTTCTAAATAATTTTTTACTAAAGTATTAACAACTTTCGCCGCTTGTTCTGGATCGCTGCTGGTATAGGCAACCTGTAAAATATCTGTAGAAGCTACAGAACCTACTTTCAATTTCTCCAGAAATTCAGCAACGCTTAATCTGTCTCCTTCTTTATTTGTGAGTTTAAGCTCGGGGTCATTGATTGTTTTTTTGATTAAGGGAACTGAACGTAATACCTCGGCTTCAGTATCAAGTGGATTTCCTTTTTCGGCAATAGGTGAAAAAGCTCCAAGAACTTTACTTGATTCGTTTAAGGATGAACTAACAGTGCTTTCTTTAAATTTTAATTTAGCTTCTGCTTGATACATATTTTCTTTGATGGAGGTGGCAATAATGCCCAAAGTTAATACTGATAAAAAAACTATTGAGCCAGGAAGCCAACGCCTTTTAACTATTTCCCAATACTGGTCAATCCCTAAAGAGGTTTGCGAAGGATTCATATGAAAATACTGTGTTTAATGGAAATTATTTTAAAAATACTTTAAGAAAAAATACATACGTAAATATGCTTAAATTATGATACCTGAATAATTACAAATTTTAGACAAAGTTTTGATGAACTTCGTTCATTATTGTGATTTATATGCATTCTTAATTTCAAAAATTACTCGCTCTAAATCTTCATCGCTTAAATTAGAACCAGAAGGTAAACACAAACCTTTTTCAAATAAATCTTCAGCTACTCCATTATTAATACATTCACAATCAGCAAATACTGGTTGTAAATGCATTGGCTTCCAAACTGGTCTAGTCTCTATTTGTTTTTCTAAAAGTTTTAAACGCACTTGTTCTCGATCGATCCCCGCAATTTTCGGTTCAAAAGTTAAACAACTGAGCCAATTAGTACTAGTACCGTAGTCGGTTTTTGGCATAAATTGGATACCTGGTAAATCGCCTAAAGCTTCTTGATAGATTTCAAAGTTTCGTTGACGAGCAGCAACTCTTTCTTTTAGTACTAATAATTGTCCTCGACCAATACCTGCCGAGATATTACTCAGTCGATAGTTAAATCCTATTTCAGTATGTTCATAATGAGGTTGGGGATCTCTTGCTTGAGTTGCTAAGAATTTAGCTTTTTCAATCAACTCAGCATCATCAGAAACTAGCATTCCTCCGCCAGAAGTAGTAATTATTTTATTCCCATTAAAAGAGAAAATACCTGCACGCCCCCAAGTCCCAGGAGAAGTGTCTTTGTAAGTTGCGCCCAAGGCTTCGGCTGCATCTTCAATCAGAGGAATAGAATAGCGATCGCATGATTCTAAGATAGGTTCAATATCGGCACTCTGACCGTAAAGATGAACTAGCAATACTGCTTTAGGCAATTTACCAACCTTAGCTCGTTTAGCTAAAGCATCTTCTAATAGACTCGGATCCATATTCCAAGAAATGCGATCGCTGTCAATAAATACTGGTTTTGCTCCTAAATAAGTTATGGGACTGGCACTGGCAATAAAAGTGAAAGTCGAGCAAAATACTTCATCCCCAGCCCCAACCCTCACAAGCTTAAGAGCTAAATGTAAAGCGGCTGTACCAGAGGATACAGCCGCAGAATATTGGGAGCCAACTACTTGAGAAAATTCTTGTTCAAAGGCATCTATATGAGGTCCTACAGGAGCAATCCAATTAGTATCAAAAGCTTCTTGGACAAATTGAAGTTCTTGTTCTCCAATGTGAGGTGTAGACAGAAGAATAGGCCGTTTCACTAGGGTTTCAAAATTTATATTTACTTAATACTATGGTTGGTATATTAATACAACAAAAGAAAATTAATGGGAATGACTATTTCTTGTCGTAAGGCAACTGCTAGGTCTTTTACCTGAACTTGTGCGCCTCCTATAGCATCAGCTATAGTAATTATAAAAATAATATTTATTATTGATTATTATAAGTAACCCATAAGTAAGAATAAGCTAAATAACCATAAAAATATATGTTTTTTTTATGAAGCAAACAGCAAAAAATGGAGCTGCTCACCAAGTACTTAACTAAGTACTTAGATATCAATAAGTACTTAGTGAGCAAATTATTAAGCTTAGGTGTTAAAAAATAGTTGATTTTGGGGAACTATAGGGACAAATAATACTTTTGAGTGACTGTTGCTTATGGGTTCTGCTACTGATTTATCAACAAACCATTCACACAATGATTCTATGCCTGTGGTGCAAACTTGGAATCTGGGAAAAGTCTACCGTACTGGCTTTTGGATGAATCAAAAGATAGAATCTCTAAAAAATTGTTCTCTTAGTATTTACCCTGGGGAAACTTTTGGTTTATTAGGGCCAAATGGCGCAGGAAAAACTACTCTACTAAAAACCTTGCTGGGTATTACTCGCCCCACCACTGGCAGAGCAGTTATTTTTGGCAAACCAATTGGCGATCGCACTGTCAAACAAAAAATTGGTTATCTTCCTGAAAATGCTTATCTCTATGATTTTCTAACCGCTTGGGAGTTTTTGGAATTTGTTGCTGGATTATTTCAAATTCCCCAAAGTCAACAGCATCAACGTATTACTGAATTATTAGACTTGGTAGGGTTAGCTCAATCTACTGCTCGCAAAAAGAAACTAAAGCAATATTCTAAAGGAATGTTGCAACGTGTCGGTATGGCACAGGCTCTAATTAACGATCCTGAAATTGTGTTTTTAGATGAGCCAATGTCGGGACTCGATCCTATGGGGCGTTATCGGATGCGTGAAATAGTTTTATCTTTAAAACAACAAGGTAAGACAATATTTTTTAATTCTCATGTTTTGTCTGATATTGAGCAGATTTGCGATCGCATTGCTTTTTTGGCTTTGGGAGAATTAATTTGTCAGGGTTCTCTCGATGATTTATTGGGTACTAACGATGCCTATCAGGCAATTGTTGCTGGAGTAGCCCCAGAAACTTTAGCTCCCTGGATGAGTAATCTGACTGAAGAAAATAACCGTTGGCATGGTCAATTAAAAGTAGAACCAAATCGCTTCGTAACTCATCTTGATGATGTTGAGGCAAGGTTAGTCAGCATTCACCTAGCTAGACCTTCTTTGGAAGAGTTTTTTATGCAACAATTGCGAGAAAGAGGAATTGAAGTAAGTCGTTAGATAATATTTTCCCCACACAATCTAAAACTAAAACAAGTCAAATGCCCAAACTAATCTACAAGTTTGGGCATTCTAGTAGGGATATTTATCATTAAGATCAACTATCAACTAAATACGCTGTAAGGTTTGAGAACTTTGTGGTTTAATAACCTCAGATTCAGACGGTTGCGCTGGATATTTAATTAAATCAGCCAAATCCTGTAATTGATTGATTGCTTCTGCACCTTCTAATTTCATTAGTTCACGATCGTCTCTCATTTCCGTCCAGGTAATTCCATAATCTGAAACTAAAAAACGGATTAGATGTTCATCTTTCAAACTAACCATAAAAGAAGCACTATTCATTTCACCACCACAGGTATAGCAAGATGCTAAATAGCCTTTGCTCTCTAGAGCGATCGCCAAAGCTTGAAGGGTCATTACCAAATCTTGTACAAATTGACGATGCTGTTGTGCGAGTCTAATAAACACTTTGTTCCTCCGAACACATTTCCATATTGTAAACGGTTTTATATTTTTTTTATATTTTGAATATCTTTTTTTGTATTATCTTCTAATTATTTAAATGTGATAGTTGGTTTAGTCAAGTTTAATTCAAATTAAATTGATATTATGTTCACTCAGATTGGGGCGGCTGAGATTCTAAGACAATAGCGCACAAAGGAACAACACTTTGATCTTCCAAAACAGCTTCCAGATTTAGCTCTGCTGATGATAGTCCTGCAACTGCTACAGAAAATTCAAACCCACTTTCCTTAGCTTTGGGTATATCTGGATATTGTTGTACCACTATAGGGCGAGGGTATTTGACGGGGGTTTCTAGCAAGTTTTCGGTTTGATAAATTACTCTTAAGATTTTGGCTGGAGACTGTTTGCCTAATACCCAACCTTTGACCATAATCGAACCGGCGGTTGCCATCGATTCAACTTTCGGGGTAATAATCCCAAAACCCCATAAAGTATCAAAATTGTGTTTAGGAAGAGTTTTCTTGATATCAACAATCTTAATCGGAGTTTTAATTTGCTGTATCCAGTTTTGCGATCTAGCCAATGCTTGTTGAGCTTGTTTAAATTGTGACTGGAGCAGATTTAATTGTTTTTGTTGCTCAAATAACGTTTTTTTATAGCGATTTGCTTCAGCATCAGTTTTTTGCAATTTTAGCTGGGTTTCTCCCAACTCTAGCTGAAAACCTTGATTAATTTGCAATAAGGCTTTAGCTTGTGCTGTTTCTTTTTGAGATTTCTCTAAATCATTTCTCAAGTTTTCTAATTCAGACTTTGCTGTTTGCAATTTGGCTTCAGCTTGTTGAGCTTGCTCTGCTTTTTTCTTGTATTTATCTAAATCTCCTTCAGATAACCAATTAGCTAGTTTTAGAAGCCTCAAATCTTTACTCCTTAAGCAATGATGTAATATGAATCAGTTAAATTTTAGCTCAAGATGAAATTATTCTTGAGATTAACAGCACATCAGTTTACAGTAAATTGTTACCTATAATTCGATCAGGTATGAGCAATCGCCATCTCCCATTAATTTTGCGTCTGGAACAGGTTGGTCTCAAAGCTTCTATTGGCTCAGATTTTTTGTTAAAGGACATCTCATTTACAATTGAGCCAGGGCATAAGGTGGCAATAGTCGGCGCATCTGGCGCAGGGAAAACTTCTCTACTACGACTCCTCAACCGCTTAGTTTCTCCTAATCAGGGAAAGATCTACATTCAAGATCGACCAGAACAAAAACTCACAGCTATTCAACTGCGTCGCCTAGTAGTTTTGGTGACTCAAGAGCCAAAGCTCTTGGGTATGAATACTCTAGAAGCTTTAAGTTATCCTTTGCAGCTACAGAAACTATCCGAGTCTGAAATTCGTCAAAGAATTGATACCTGGACAGATATACTGCGAATCCCTCAAGAATGGCTAAATAGAACTGAATTACAGCTATCTTTAGGACAAAGACAACTAATAGCGATCGCCCGTGCTTTGGTGATGCAACCCCAGATATTACTGTTAGATGAGCCAACATCTGCTTTAGATGTGGGTATTGCTAATCATCTTTTAACTGTTCTGGATGACTTAAACCAGAGCCAAAACCTCACTATTATAATGGTCAATCATCAACTAGAATTAATCCAGGGTTTCTGCGATCGCATTTTATATTTAAATGCTGGAAGACTAGAAGAAGATATTCTTGCTACCGAAGCTAATTGTCAAAAACTACAACAAAAGCTGCTTAGATTACAGAAAGAGCAAGAACAAGAGTGGCTCTAACTAATAATTAGTCTTAAAGTTACTAGATCCTGCTAGACATACAGGTCATATTTGGCGTATTTTGTGATATCAAATCAGTTTTGAGTAAGTTTTGGCGATCTTCAATCAATTCAGGATTAAAACAATAGCCTATGTTACGAACAGTTTGAATAATATTAGGTTGCCGTGGATTAGATTCTATTTTCTTGCGTAGAGAAAGAACGTGAGTATCAACAGTGCGAGGATTATCAATAGCATCGGGCCAAGCACGTTTTAACAATTCAGAGCGGCTTAAAGGAGTTCCTTCCGCTTGAGCCAAGACATAGAGCAAACTAAACTCCTGTGGTGTTAATTCAATAAAATCACCTTTTACCTGGACACGACGTTGTGCTAAATCAATCTTAAGCTCCTTACAATTGACAGATAGAGGAGTAGAGTTTATAATACGCATTCTTCTAATTAACGCCTCAACTCGCGCCAGAAACTCGTGCATACCGAAAGGTTTGGTTAAATAATCATCAGCACCTGTTTTTAATCCTCTGACAATATCTTGTTCGCTACTGCGAGCTGAAAGTAATAAAATCAAAGATTTTTGCTGTTCGTATAACCAACGAGATAGCTCTAAACCATCTCCATCTGGTAGATCAGAATCTATAATCACTAATACAGGCTGGTGTCGATAAAAAGCATCTCTACCCTGTTGCAAGCTAGCGGACTGACTTACAGCGTAACCCGACTGCTGTAAATGCCACCCCAGTAGCGAGCGCAAGTGAGGATTACTTTCAACTATGGATATATGTGTTGAAATCACTTTGGCCTCATTAAAATTTAGGGAAATTCCTATAAAGATAAGGCTACCAGAGGCTTTAGAACGATTTTGTAGCGATGGTTACGCGGGAACAGTACTAATGATTCAATAAAAAAATGTATTTGTTAAAAGTCAACGCAGTAAAATGAGAAAAAGCCAAAAAACTTAATATCTGCATATCTGCTAAATTTCTACCAACCTACTGACAACCTAATCTCATTAAAATCATGATGCTTCAAGATCCTCAATCAATCCGCCACTATCAAAAAATTACCGATGGAATGGTCGATCTATGGCGTAGACGCTATAGCTTCGAGGAAATTAGATTATATATGGAAGGGTATATCGCCTGTTTACGTCATAGTAACTTTGTTGAACAATATCGGATTCACCGTTTAGAAGAGCAAGCATTACGCTTTCTCAGAGACCCCTCTAATTTTGAGTTATCTTCACCTCAAACACAGATGGAAACCGACAGTGATTATTTTTAAATATACTGTATATCCTGTATATCCTGTCGATTGTTCAAGATCTAATTACTTTTTGAGCAATAAAGTTAAAGACGACTAATATTAGTCGTCTAATATCTAGTCGTCTCTGTACCTTACCCAGTAAAAAAACTTTTGGGTTTGAGATTTTGGGTTTAAAAAATTTTAGGAGGCTAATGCCACTTCTACCATCTGTTGCAATTCACCACTTTGGTATAGCTCGATCGCAATATCTGAACCGCCTACAAACTCTCCATCGATATAGATTTGGGGAATAGTAGGCCAGTTAGAATATTCTTTAATTCCTTGACGTATTTCAGGATCGGCTAAGATGTCTAGGGTTTCGTAGGGAACACCTAGAGTATTGAGAATTTGTACTACGTTGTTAGAGAAACCACATTGGGGCATTAGCTTCGATCCCTTCATAAACACCATTATTTTGTTTTCACTAACTAACTTGTCAATTTTTGCTTTTACTTCGGGTGTCATAAGTCTTAATACCTATTTTTCTTAATTTACTAGTAACGCCAGCAATGACTCGTAGCGATTAATTTATTTTGATTTTACTAAACTCTGCAAAATTAGACAGGTAAAATTAAACAGCTTGACTAGCAGCTTGCCAGGTTTCTGGGGTGTAGGTTTTTAACGATAGAGCATGAATTGTTTCCGATGCCATCTCTGCCTGCAATGCAGCATAAACCATTTGGTGCTGTTTAACTTTGGTTTTTCCTGCAAAATCTGGAGATATGATTATGGCTTCAAAGTGTTCTCCATCTCCCACAACTTTAACTTCAGCATTAGATAATCTCTCTTGAATCATTGTTTGAACTTGTTCTGGACTGATCATAATCTGCTCTATTTGAGGAAATAAACTTTAATATTTAGTAGTATTAACTATTGTGACTTAAACTTCTATCACTTTGAATGTCAGAGAGAGAGATTTAGGGAAAAATCAAGGATTGGGAATTGCTGGTTGAGCTTCTGGTGCGGTCGGCTGAGAGTTCGGAGAAGGTGCGGCCGGAGTTTGAGGTTCAGTTTGGGGTTCAGTTGGACGCGGTTTTGGGGGAGATAAAGGAGCATCAACAAAACCAATCTCTAGTAGTTGTTCATAAGCCTTTTTACCTAGTCCACTAGTAGGACTTTGGGAGGTAATAATTTGTATCAGTAGAGGAACAGATAATTCGGGCTGATCCTGCGCCCGATGAACTAATGCTAGCTGATACGTAGCATTATCTCGTTCAATACCTGTTTCTAACGCTTTTTTACGGTGAGATTCGGCTACGATGTTATCTAGTCCTGAAAAACTATTAAATAACTGGAGGTAAAAGTTAGATAGCTGATTAAAAACTTGTCTGGCACTTTGTAATTTTTGGGCTGCAACATCATATTGTTGATCGTCAACGGCTTTATCTGCCTCTGCCATTAAGTTTTTCCCCCCTTCAATACTAAAAACGCTATCAAATTCATTTGTCGACGTTGAATTATCGGGCTGAGTAGTATCTTCTGGGGCTACTTCTGTTGGTTGAGTTTCTTCGGGGTTAACTGTTTCCTGAGCTCGAAGGGTGGTGACAGGAAATCCAACTAAAAATAAGGAAATCAATAATAAGTAACGAATACTAGTGTCAATAATATTTAGTTGTGGCATAGTCTATATCTTAATTATCTTGTTTCGATCCAGGATGCGAAAGCTACTAGGCTTCAGGTATCTTATCACCCATTAACCTGTCTGTCAGACAGAGGATATATTGACTTAATCAAGAGCGACACTATTTGTTACCTTTTATTTTAAATTAACCATTAATTAAATTAACTATGAGCAATAAACAGTCAGTAGATGTAGTTGTAATCGGTAGTGGTGTTGGGGGGTTGTGCTGTGCTGCGCTATTGGCAAAATATGGCTATCGGGTAATAGTTTGTGAAAGTCATTCTCTTCCAGGTGGTGCTGCCCATAGTTTTGAACGTGATGGTTATAAGTTTGATTCGGGACCTTCTCTTTATTCGGGTTTATCATCCAGCCCTTCTAATAATCCTTTGAGGCAGGTATTAGATACCATTGAGGAAGATATTGAATGGGTAAATTATGATGTTTGGGGTTGTCGTTTGCCTGAAGGTGATTTTAATGCCTACGTGGGAGCAGATCATTTTTGTGAAATATTAAGCAAGCTGCGGGGAGAAGATGCAGTAGCTCAATGGCGGAAGCTTCAGGCAGAAATGAAGCCTTTAGCAGATGCAGCGAATGCCCTACCTCCTTTGGCAATGCGTTTTGATTTGGGGGCAGCTATTAGTATGGGTCGATATCTGCCTAATACTCTATGGCATCTTCCTAATATTCTGCGCCTATCTGGCCCGTTTAGCAAAATTATGGATGGGATAGTAACAGACAAGTTTATTCGTAACTGGATGGATTTACTCAGCTTTTTGCTATCAGGTTTACCTGCCAGCGGCACGGTGGGGGCAGAAATGGCTTTTATGTTTGCTGAATGGTATAAGCCTGGAGTACAGCTAGATTATCCTATGGGTGGCAGTGGTGCAATTGTCGATGCCTTGGTGCGAGGACTAACTAAACGGGGTGGTGAGATTATTTATAATGCCCACGTTGAGCAGATACTAATAGAAAAAAATAAGGCTGTTGGAGTACGTTTACGCAACGGCAAAGAAATCAGGGCAAATAAGGCGGTGGTATCTAACGCTTCTATCTGGGATACTTTATCTCTCATCCCTGAAGGGGCATTGCCCCCAAGCTTTATCAAAGAAAGAGCTAATACTCCAGAGTGTGAAAGTTTTATGCACTTGCATTTAGGTTTTGATGCTACAGGCTTAGAAGACTTGGAGTGTCACTATACTGTAGTGAATGATTGGGATCTAGGGGTAACTGCACCACAAAATGTTGTCGTGATGTCTATTCCTTCTGTATTAGATCCTAGCCTTGCACCTCCAGGTAAACATTCTATTCACGTCTACACTCCTGGTAATGAACCCTATGAATTATGGGCAGGAATGGATCGCCGTAGCGAGGCTTATCAGCAGCAAAAACAAGCGCGAGCAGAAATCATGTGGCAAGGTTTAGAACGAGTTATCCCCGATATTCGCGATCGCACTGAATTAACCCTAGTTGGGACTCCCCTAACTCACCAGCGATTTCTTCGTCGTCATCATGGTTCTTATGGCCCTGCCCATCAGGCGGGGAAAGCTTTATTTCCTGGCTCAACTACTCCCCTATCTGGTTTACTTTGCTGTGGTGATTCTACCTTTCCTGGTATCGGTATTCCTGCGGTGGCTGCTAGTGGTGCGATCGCAGCCAACACTATTGCTCCCTTATCAAAACACCTAGAAATTTTAAATTAGAATTTGATTACAAGACTAAGAAACTATCGGAAACTATGTTGATAGATGAGCAATTACCAATTGATAAAAATCATCTTCTAAAGCAAGATCGTACTCTAAGCTTTTCTGGTATGACTTGGGATGATTATGAAAAGTTTAATGCAGTAGAATATCTGGGCTATAGAACATCTTTTTTGGATGGAGTTATTACCATAATGTCTCCTAGTCAAAATCATGAAAGAATTAAAGACTTTATTTTTTTGTTAGTTATTACTTATTGTGATGCCTTTGATTTAGATTACTATCCTACAGGTTCAACAACTTTTAAAGATAAGAACAAACAGGTTGGTAAAGAGCCAGATACAAGCTTTTGTTTTAATAATTTGAAAAAAATTCCCGATCTGGCAATAGAAGTTGTTTATAGTAGTGGTGGTCCTGACGATTTAAGAAAATATCAGAAATTAGGAGTTAAAGAAGTTTGGTTTTGGATTAATAACACCCTAGAGATTTATGTTTTAGCCAATAATGTTTATCAACAGCAACAATTTAGTTTTAATCTACCAAAAATAGAAAATAAAATATTAACCAAATATATTGTTCAAGTTTTAAATGGTAATCCTAGAATACTCAAGAAAAGCTTTTTAAATGAAATAAAATAGTGAT
>JASJDX010000531.1 GCA_030064975.1 Pleurocapsa sp. MO_192.B19 | reverse complement strand
CAATCAAACTATTAAGAAATCAAAGTCTTGCTCTGCAAGACTTTCAAGAGTTAGTTTCTAACAGTTTTACATTACAGGTTCGGTAGAGCCGATTCATCTCATTATTTGTAACCCACCTTCCGCACGTCAGATTGTAATATGCAAAGTAATATGTTTTTGCCGTTTATTTCTGATCGCATCAGTCAAAAAAATCGGAATTTAGCGATCGCTTTGAGAAATTGGCGATTGCTTCGCAGTGCGCGGAGCGCAATCGCTAAACAACTAAAATATCGTAATCTTTTAAAACTACATTTTGACGTGCGGAAGGTGGGTTAGAAAAAGGTTATCGCGTTTTGGCTTTTGTTAATAGCATGGGCGGTATACCCCTATCAGAGCTTTATATTATTTATCGAAAATTAGCCCAAATTTGCGCTCAAGAAAACATCCAAATTGCCCGTAGTCTGGTCGGTGCTTATATTACTTCCTTAGAAATGCAAGGTTGTTCGATTACCCTCCTAAAATTAGATGACGAGCTTCTCAAATTATGGGATGCGCCAGTGAAAACTCCTGCATTACGTTGGGGGGTGTAATTTTTGCTAGGGAAAAATAATGAACGTAACTAAACAACAAATCTTAAACTGGTTACAAGCAGTAGCTAAAACAATTTCCGAAAATAAAGACTATTTAACCGAGTTAGATGCTGCTATTGAGGATGCGGATCACGGAATTAATCTCGATCGCGGATTTAAGAAAGTAGCCGAGCAGTTACCACAATTAGAAACTAAAGATATTGGTACTATTCTCAAAACAGTTAGCATGACTCTCATTTCTGGTGTTGGTGGTGCGAGTGGTCCTCTGTACGGTACTTTTTTCCTGCGAGCTTCCACAGTAGTAACGGGAAAAGAAGAATTAACCCCAAACGAGTTAGCTAACTTACTACAAGCAGGAGTAGCAGGAGTAGTCGGACGAGGTAAGGCTAATCTTGGGGATAAGACGATGTTGGATGCTCTTTTTCCAGCAGTAAATACTTTTGCCGAGTTAGTGGCTAAGGGAAATACAACAGTAGAAGCATTAAGACAAGCCGTCCAAACAGCAGAAACAGGCATGAAACAGACAATTCCCTTAGTAGCTCTCAAGGGACGGGCTAGTTACTTAGGAGAAAGAAGTGCAGGACATCAAGATCCTGGAGCTATTTCTTCTTTTCTGATTCTTCGGGCATTACTAGCAAGCCTCTAGTCATCCAAGTATGCATAATCTTATTGTAAGATATTGTATTATGTAGAATAACTCTAAAGATTTTACGCCATTTAATTCTAAAATTTACAGATTTGGTATCAGATTTCTCTCTAAAATTTAGATTTAAATAGGTAACCGCTGAAGATTCTTATTGCTACCAATTACTACCATCACCAATCCTTCTTTCAGTACTTGCCCAGGATTCAGATCGGTCAAGAACTTATCACCATTACCAATTGCCAAGACATTTACGCCATAGCGTTTACGTAAATCTAATTGAGATAAAGTTTGATTGTGAAAAGCTTCTGGTACTAATACCTCAACAATACTATTTTCTGTATCTAATTCAAAACGCTCTAAAAATGCTGGTTGAGTAAGGGTACTAGCTAAGTTACAGCCAGCCTCGTATTCAGGAAATACTACTCGATCCGCTCCTACTCGTCGTAATACTTTGCCGTGAATCTCGGATGAAGCTTTAGCGATGACCTGTTCCACTCCAGCCTCTTTGACATTGAGTGTAGTGATAATACTTTCCTGGAGATAATTACCAATAGCCACAATTACCGTATCCATCTCAAAGATCCCAGCTTCTTTTAAGGATTCAGGCTCAGTAGAATCTAGTTGAATGGCATGAGAGGCAATTTTTTGAGTTAAAGCTTGAGCAACTAATTTTTCGTCTATATCTGTCCCTAAAACTTCATAACCCATTTTGTGTAGCGAAGTGCAGACTGCTCTGCCAAAACGCCCTAAGCCAATTACGGCAAACTGACGATTTTTAGCACGGGAGTTAGTCAAAAAATTGAGAGATTTCAACTTGGCCTCTTACCTGAATAATGCTCACTATTGGCATTTTAATCTATGGAAATCAATTACGATGATTTTTTATCTGCTTCTAGCTAATTATTTTTTAACCAACTAGCAAGTTTTCCTCTGGATAGTGCAGAGTACTGGGACTGGAATCGCCAATGATGGCAGCAATCACAATTAAAATACTTACTCTGCCGACATACATGGCAAATACCAAAATTACCTTGGAAGCAACTGCCAAACTAGAGGTAATTCCCGTAGATAAACCCACCGTCGCAAACGCAGAGATCACTTCAAATAGAATTTGCAGAAAATTATATTGAGTTTCGATTGAAGAAATTAAAATAGTGACCAAAACAATTGATGCCGCTGTGCCAAATACCACTGCTACTGCTTTCAAAATCAGGGTGCTAGGGACTTCTCTTTGATATAAAACTACTTCGTTTTGTCCTCGCAGAACTGATTTGGTGCTGTTATAGAGAATTCTAAAGGTGGTTGTTTTAATACCTCCTCCTGTACCACTAGGACTAGCACCAATAAACATCAATCCCATCGTAATAAATAAACCTGCAGTGGTCATATTGCCCAGATCAATGCTATTAAATCCAGCGGTTCTCGTAGACATAGACTGAAACCCAGCAGCCAAAAATTTATCTTCAAAGCTAAAAGGTTGTAGAGTGGCAGGATTATTTAACTCTGTGAGGAAAAAAGCGATCGTCCCTAGTACTAACAATAAAATAGTAGTGCTGACTACCACCTTAAAATTAAGAGAAAAGCAAAATCTTTCGGGCTTGCGCTTCATTACATTGACCAACCATAAATACATTTCAATAATTACCTGGTAGCCAATACCACCGAAAATAACCAAGCCAGAAATAATTAAATTGACTGCCCAAGAAGAACGATAGCCCACCAAACTATCAGAAAAAAGACTAAAGCCTGCATTATTCCAAGCACTGATGCTGTGAAAAATAGAATACCATAAGCCTTGTGACCAGCCATTTTCGGCAACAAAGGTTTGGAGCAATAAAAATATACCAGTAATTTCAAAAATCATAGTGGTGGCAATAATCGATCGCACTAGGTTATTGCTACCCTGCAAAAAAGGACGATCGAATGATTCTCGAATGGCAAACTTCTGTCTCAGGTCAAATTTTCTTCCCAGGAGTAGCATCAAAAAAGTAGTGGTCATCATGTAGCCCAAACCACCAATCTGAATCAACAAGAGAATAGTTAGCTGTCCCCAAAAAGAAAAATCGCTCCCTGTATCTACTACCGCTAAACCTGTCACACAGACAGCCGAAGTGGAGGTAAATAAAGCCACAATAAAACTGTTCCATGTTCCTGAAACAGTGGCAAAGGGCATCATCAGTAGTAGCGTTCCAATCACAATTAGAGCGAGAAACCCTACACAAATTGTCCGAGCAATAGTCATAAAAAATTTACCCTGAGAAAAACTTCCTCTACAGGAGCATAACCTAATTAGAGTGTTGAATTAATCTCTCCTAGAGAGGAAGAAACCGCTGATGTTTCTTGGTCAATCTTACTCGTTTTCTGAATAATCCATTGAATTAGCTGTTGCCATTCATTAGAGCTAGTTAAATTACTAATATTCAATTTAACTCCCCAATTACGGGAAAAATCGGCAAAACTTTCAATCCAGTTTACTACAGTTTTCATCCCCGAATCAGGACGATAATTCCAAGCCTGCTTGAGATATTGTGTTGTTTCTGCTTGATGTCCTGTGTAGTGTAGATACCAAGCAATCCATACTAATGTACCATAACGAACAGACTGCTCCATTAGTCTAATTTTGGGCGGTAAATCAGGTTGAGCAAAGAAATCATTGGTAACTGCCAACAAAGAACGAGCTTGGGGTAAACCCTTGTGCATGGCGCTTTCATCGTGCTGACGATAGCAAACTGTAATTTGGCGTAGCCACGCAGTTTTACATCCTTTTAGAGCCAATTTTAAAACTAAATTAGTATCTTCGGCTGGAGGAAAACGGGGATCAAAACCACCAACATACTGAAGCCACTCTCGACGAAACATCATGGCACTGGGTAATACAGGTTTCCAACGCAGCCAATTTTCTAAGTCTAGTTCAGGAATGTTTTCCCAAGGACAAACATCTAACAATTTATTGCCCTGAGCATCTACTCTTTGCCATCCGCTATGGACAATACCAAGATCGGGACGCTTAGTTAAAATTTCTGCCTGACGTGCCAGTTTGCCTGGTAAAAAATAATCATCGGCATCCAGAAAGGCAATTAGGTCGGCTTTGGCTATTGCTATGCCATGATTACGGGCTGCGGCAACCCCTTTATTTTTTTGTCTGATGTAGCGAATGCGATCGCTGTATGGCTCTAATATTTTCTCTGTAGAATCGGTTGAACCATCATCAATGACAATTATTTCATAAGTACAACCTTCTTGCTTTAGAACACTTTCAATAGCCTGTACAATATAGCGATCGCAATTATAAGTAGGAATAATTACGCCGACACGGGGTTCGACATTGTCAAATTCCATAATTCAAGTTTCAATTTTAGCTACGCATAATTCTTTTATTGTTGACTTCCTATTTTAACTCCGATTTTGAGGTTATCAATTTTGTGCGACTATTATCTGTCTAAAATATCTGATCGTCTCATTGAAACTCTTGATTTGATAACAATTGGTCTAATTTATTTCAGTATAAGCAACCAGGTGTTTTTTGATTCTTTTAGTTATGCAAATAACTCATCATTCGCGCAATCAAGAATAGGAAAAGATACCTAAAGCAAATCTCAGACTGAAGAAAAGACAACTAAATATGATAAATCTGGACAATGAGTAAGAACAAAAATTGCCAGATTAGCTCCGAGAGAATTGACGATGTAGTGCTGTTACTGAATGTCATGAAGCAGATCGGATTGCCAGAAATCATTAATCAGCATCTACCGCGACATGGAAATGAAAAAGGACTGAACTGGGGATGGGTTGTACTCATCTGGCTGTCATATATTCTCTCGGCGGGAGACCATCGAAAAGTCAAGGTAAGAGAGTGGGTGAATCAAAGAAGCTATACCCTGGAAACAGTATGTGATTTAGAATTAAGAGAAACCGACTTCACCGATGACCGATTGTCCATTCTACTGAGAAGATTGAGCCATGATAGTAGCTGGAC
>JASJDX010000530.1 GCA_030064975.1 Pleurocapsa sp. MO_192.B19 | reverse complement strand
CTTTTCCTCCCGTTGTGGGTAATGTATTGGGCAAAATCTCAACAGAGAAAACTTTGGGGGTTTTTCCTACTCGAATTGAAGATGGACAAATTCTAGTAGATCTATAAATTCTATAAATCTATTAAGTATGAAAAATAGAGGGGCATTGCACGGATTTCAGGATCATTCTAAATTGGGTTGTTGTAATTCTCCCACTCTGGAAAAATTTTTAGTTTTCTGACCAATTTAGCCTCCGTCTGGGAAGCCCCGCGTACATGCGGACAAGTCCTTTGTGCCGACAGGCGAACGTCGGGACGGGGCTTATAAATTGCGCGACGGGGTTCATAAACGCCTGGGGTCTCCCCAGGCGACGACCCCTTGGAAACCCACGCAAACAGCCCCTCATGAGAAGACGGGCTAGCACTTTGTTTGTAAGTAGTTAATTTGATATTCATCTAATCTTTATATGCCAAGGGTTTCAAGCGTTTTACAATAGTTTCAGAGCGTAACAGTAGGGGGCGATGACCCGAAGTTCGGTATTAAATCAAAAATCCATCCCATCGCAGAACCTAGAAAATTGTATATAGGGAGTTGTCGCTAAGAAATAGTCTCGGTTGGAGACTCGGTAGCTCCGTAAAATATACACCGTAAATAGGATGTATTCTGAAAGTTGTACCCAGGGACGCTGGGGAATGGAAACTGCCTGCTGACAAGTCCGTGTCGCCTGTGCTTTGCCAGGCGTTTATGTCGGACGCAGCGTACTGTCGGGGTTCTAGAACTAGGAGACTAGAGCGAAAACTAGATAAGTGCTACGCAGGAATACCTAGTCGTGAGTCTAGGATCGCTGTGCATCATAATCTTTGATTTGATGTCTGGAGAACGTCACTGCCTTACAAGGTTTTCAGAAGCCCGCGCTGTACCGTTAGGTCAGCGTCGGGTAAATGAACATGCTCAGTTTCGCCATTCATTTCGACTAATTCAGTTTCAAAGTCTTGGCAAACATCTTGAAAAATAGTTTCTAGGTCTTGGAGAATTTCCTTGGTAAAAACTATTTTTAGATTTTTATATACATAAATGAAAAGTAATTGCTCAATCAACTAAGAAATTACTAAAGTTTTGTGTCTTCAAATAAGCTATTAAAAAAGTAAAAATTTTTTGATTTAAATAAATTTAATTTCTAAAAAATTCTTAAAATAAGCGATCGTATCAAGCTAGGCGTTTTATTTTTTTACGCTATTAATATTAATTTCCAGGCTAATTTTTTTGTTCAAATAAACCCGATAATTAATTTAATATTAATAAAATGCTTCTCAAATATTTACAGCAAATGCTTTCTAATCTAGGCTATTTGCATTGATTCTGGCAGATTCAATAGTTAGTAAATTAGATATCTCTTTATTATTATCAGCAGAATTAGACGCTTGAATAATTAAAAAGCAAATGATCAAACAAAATAGCAAATCAATACCAATTTTATTGAGTTCCTGCATTTTAAAACCTTTAATTATATGTATTTTATAAATATAACTCTGAAATAATACTTAAGTCATACCACAGATTTAAAAATCGTCATATCTTCATATAATCAGTAGAAAATTAAACAACACATCAAGAAATAATCTTAATTTGAGATTTAATCTATTTACATTTTGTAATAAATACTGATAGTAATTAATTAGTTAGTTAGTAATCTGAAATAGAATGTGAGAAATAAATATGATGCTAGTTGCTAATTGCCCGTTACTACATTATGCTTATCTATTTGAGAAGTTATGCCGACTTATTTATATTGGGGAGAAGATGATTTTGCGATCGCCCAAGCCATAGAGAAATTACAAAGCAAAGTCCTCGATCCTAACTGGTTACAGTTTAATTATCATAGGCTTACTGGCGATCGCGCCGAGACAATTATAGAAGGCTTAAATCAAGCTTTGACTCCTGTATTTGGCATGGGAGAAAGATTAGTTTGGCTAGAAAACATTACTATTTGTCATCAAAAACCTGAGGCAGAAGTTCTTGAAGAACTAGAACGTACTTTAAAGCTCATTCCTGATACATCTCATCTACTATTCACTACTAATAAAAAAATTGATGGTAGATTAAATTCAACTAGGCAGATCAAAAAGTATGCTCAAGTCAAGGATTTTAGTTTAATTCCTCCTTGGAAAACCGATCTAATTGCAGCTCAAGTAAGAAAAGTAGCCCAAGAAATTGAGCTGAAATTAACCCCAAAAGCGATCGCTTTACTAGCCGAATCAATTGGCAATAACACCAGACAATTATGGAATGAATTAGAAAAATTAAAAATCTATTTAGGTGATGCCGATCGAGCCTTAGATGAAAATACAGTAGCAGACTTAGTTGCTTGTAATACGCAAAATAGCCTACAGCTAGCAGCAGCAATTAAAAATGGAGAAGCAGACAAAGCTTTAGGCTTAGTTACTGATTTAATCAACCGTAATGAGCCAGCATTAAAAATAGTCGCAACTTTGGTGGGACAATTTAGGACATGGACAATAGTTAAATTAATGGAAGAAGCAGGAGAAAGAGACAATAAAGCGATCGCTTCTGCGGCGGGAATCAATAATCCTAATCGACTATATTTTATTCATCAAGAAATTCAGAGAACAACATCCCAACAGTTTTTATCAACATTACCATTGTTGTTAGACCTTGAATATAGCCTAAAAAGAGGAGCAGAAGCCTTAGCAATTTTACAAACTAAAATAATTGAACTTTGCCTGATATTTCAGTAAATATTAATTATTTAAAAAAGCTCATAGCTCATAGCTATTAGCTAACAGCTATGAGCAAAGTGAGTTTAATTGAACAACAAAATTTTGATGTTCTAATATTGCCAAACCTTGTTGTACTGTATTTAAAACTTTAGCCAAATTATTCTCTAATAATGGATTAATAGCTAACCATAAACCAGGAAAAACTTCGCTTTTAATAATATTATCTGGATCAGCTTGTAGCTTAATATATTCTCCATCGCGGAGGCGAAACCAATCAATAATCTGGTCACTTACTTGCCAAACAATATATTCCTGTACCCCATTACGACGATATACCTGTAGCTTTTCTTGTAGATCGTAAGATGCACTACTAGCAGAAATTTCAACAATTAGTTCTGGCGCACCTTGAATATAGTCATCAACATCAATTTGAGACTGTCCACCTTCAATTCTGAGTAAGGCATCTGGCTGAGGTTCATTATCAATATCTAGCCTAACGGTAGTGTTATCCGCAAATCTTGTTCCTGGGGTTGCAGCGCAGTAGACTCCTAGCCACGTCATAATATAGGCGTGGGGTTGACCATGAATAACTCTGACTGGAGATGTCATATATACTCTTCCTTCAATTAATTCTGCTTTCTTGATTCGAGGCATTGCTTGATAGCGTCGCTCAAATTCGGAACGAGAAAGGCGATCTCCATTTTCTAAAGGAAGAATAGTTTTCGGCTTGTTACTTACCATGGCAGCTATTAAATTGATTACAAAAGAGAATCCATCAAGTTCATTATATTAATGCTATCTTGAGATATTTTTGCTCCATTAGTTTGTAGATCAGTTTCTAATAATCCTTTGAGAGCAATCAACTTCATGCTGTTCTCGGCTAAAGTTTCGGCGATCGCATTTCCTGCTTTAGTGTAGCCGACTGCCCCCAAATCCATTAAAGCCGAGCGACGCAATTGTAAATCATCTCCTTCTAATGCTCTAACTAAAATCTCTCCATATTGATCTTCGCTAGTTAACTGGTACATCGCCCTGGCAGCTGCATACCGTACTTTATCTGTAGAATGCTCAATAAATGGCTTGATTAGGGATATTGCATCTGTTGCCCCCAATGTACCTAAAGCTTCGATTACCGCTTCATAAGGCTGCACTAGGTGAGGTTTCCCTGGTACTCTGGTGGCACTGTCAACTCCCCCATCTAATAGTTTCATCAGCGTAGCTATACAGCGTCGATCGTCTAATATTTCTAATGCTTGAGCAGAAGCTTCTCTGACATAAAAATCGGGAAACTCTAAACAACGAATCAAAGGCTCTACGGCACTTTTATCCCCTAATTTACCTAATGCTCTAGCGGCGTTGCGTCGTAGAGGATAACCCCCATCTGGAGCGCGATCTTGTTCGTCTTCTAATGCCATTAACAAAGTTGAGATCGCTTCAGGCTCTCTAATTCTAAATTTCCCTAGCCACCAAGCAGCATAATATCGCGCCCCCAAATCTTCTTTTTGTTTTAAATTGGCGATCGCTTGTTCTACCGTCAATTGTTCAGCTTCGTTTTGCTCCTCATTCTTCATCCCTAGTCCCTCATCCTGTTAAAAAATCCCGTAAATATGACAATACTCAGAAAAGTAAACAAATACTAGCCTTACGGCGCGGCATTCGCATACTCTTCTGAGTAATGCTTTATAAATCAAGTATCTTGATTTTTATGTAATGACTATCTTAAGCAGATAGACTCGTACTCCATGACTCAAACTAGTCTGGAACTTATCTTAGCTAAGTGCGTTGATCGCGTAATCTAGGTAACTGTTTGCTTCAGTAGCAGGATCGCCACTTAAACCATGATTGCTCTTGATGTATTTAAGAGCTTCGATATACCAGCTAGGAGATAGCTCATAAGCACGGTTAATTTCATCCAACCCAGCTACTAAATATTCGTCCATAGGACCAGTACCACCAGAAACTAGGCAGTAAGTTACCATTCTTAGGTAGTAGCCGATGTCACGAGAACATTTTGATTTACCAGCAGGACTAGAAGCATACTGAGGGCCTTGAGTGCTAGTAGTGTAAGGGAATTTAGAATACACTGCGTTAGCTGCACCATCAATTAGGCTTTGAGCGTTGTTAGTAAGAGCTTTAGCAGCTTCCAAAGAAGCATTAGCTTGTCTAAAACGACCAAAAGCAGTTTGAATTTCAGTGCTGCTCAAGAAACGACCCTGGGAATCAGCAGAAGATACTGCTTCGGTTAGAGGAGTTTTCATGATTGTGATGTTTCTCTTTTTTTACTAATTTTTTCTAAACAACCAAAAGTGGCTGACTTCATTCAAAGAGCAGTTGCTCTAGTTTAATTAACCTACCGCCGAAGCAGCACGGTCAAAGTAACCAGCAATTTCAGAAGCAATTGCACTACAGTCACCAGGAGTAATTCCATTACTGTCATTAACGATTGCTAAAGCAGCGTCTTTCATTTTTTGAAC
>JASJDX010000070.1 GCA_030064975.1 Pleurocapsa sp. MO_192.B19 | reverse complement strand
GGTGTTTCTAATCTTTATTGTGGTAGTAAGCTTAATGTTTTATATACAAACAGTCTCTCAGACGTTCTAAGGAGCGTCTTTTTTATTTAAAATTTATTTAAAATAAAATATTAAGAAATATAAATTAAGAATTATTTTTATGGCGATCGCAATTAATCAGTACCAAAAATCGCGGGTAATAGTTATTGGTGCTGGTATTGGAGGTTTAACTGCGGGGGCGTTACTGGCAAAACGTGGTTATCAAGTAACTATTTTCGATCAAGCTATTGTCCCAGGGGGATGTGCTTCTACTTTTAAACGTCGCGGATTTACCTTTGATGTAGGAGCAACTCAGGTAGCAGGATTAGAACCTGGGGGGATACATCATCGCATTTTTACTGAACTAGATATTGAACTGCCTACGGCTACTGACTGTGATCCTGCCTGTGCAGTTTTCTTACCAGGGGAAACTCAACCAATTAACGTCTGGCGTGATGCTGATAAGTGGCAAGAAGAGAGACAAAGACAGTTTCCTGGTAGTGAACCTTTTTGGCATTTGTTAAATCGCTTATTTGAGGCTAGCTGGAGATTTCAGGGAAGAGATCCTGTCTTACCACCCCGTAATCTTTGGGATCTGTGGCAGTTAGCCTCGGCAGTTAGACTTGATACTTTAATTACTGTGCCGTTTACTCTGATGACAGTTTCTGATGCCCTGAAACTATACGGTTTGTCTAAAGATCGACGACTAAAAACTTTTCTCGATCTACAACTTAAGCTTTATTCTCAAGTAGGGGCAGACGAGACTGCCCTGTTATATGCGGCGACAGCATTAGCAGTTTCTCAAACTCCTCAGGGATTATTTCATCTTCAAGGAAGTATGCAGGTATTGAGCGATCGCCTGGTGGCAGGTTTGGAAAAATACGGTGGTAAGCTATTAATGGGTCATAATGTCGAACAAATTCATACTGTATTAGGTAAGGTTACAGGGGTAACTGTCCGCAATCAAAAAACTGGCGATACTTGGACAGAAAAAGCAGATGAAGTGGTGGCAAATGTAACCGCGCAAAATTTAGTTAAACTTACTGCTCAAGATAAATCATTAAATAATTATCAGCGTCGAGTCGATAAACTTCCCCAACCATCAGGAGCGTTTGTAGTTTATTTAGGAGTTAAACGAGAAGCCATCCCTGTAGACTGTCCGCCCCATCTACAATTCCTTTATAACCAAGATGAAGTTATTGGTGAAAACAACTCACTATTTGTTTCTGTCAGCAAACCTGGAGATGGACGCGCACCAGAAGGACAAGCAACATTAATTGCTTCTTCCTTTACCGATGCAGATCTTTGGTGGCAAGGGGATGAAGAAGACTATGCCCAGATTAAACAACAATATACTGAAGAAGCGATCGCCCGTTTAGGAGAATATTTTACTCTCACTCCAGAGAATATTATCTATACTGAAGCTGCAACACCGCGAACCTTTGCTAGATATACCGCCAGAGAAAAAGGTATTGTCGGTGGATTAGGACAGCGTCTTGCTACTTTTGGTCCTTTTGGCTTTGCTAACCGCACACCCATAAAACATCTTTGGTTAGTGGGAGATTCTACTCATCCAGGAGAAGGTACTGCGGGAGTTAGTTATTCAGCTTTAACCGTTACCAGACAAATTGAAGCAAAAAATTCAAAATAAAAATTAAAATAAAAGTAAAATTAAAAAGTCAATAGTCGGTAATTACTAGCTGCGATGGTATTTCAATATGAATAACTTTTCCTCTAAAATAAGTAAAGTTATGATAAATGCATCAATCGAATATTAATTCACTTCGGAGTTTATTAAATTTATGAATTTAATAGTTACTAGTCTTATTAGCTTTTTGCAAATCTATTGGATATTGTTAATTGTCAGGATTTTGCTGTCTTGGTTTCAGACTGCCGAGTGGGCTGGTCAAATTATTTCTTTCTTAAGTCCAGTTACCGATCCTTACTTAAATATCTTTCGTTCGATTATCCCACCCTTGGGTGGGATTGATATCTCAGCTATTTTGGCACTGTTTCTATTGCAGTTTATCCAAAGTTCTTTGGCATCTTTTTCTGCGGCATCTTTTGCCAGTGGATTTTAACTCTAGTCATTGTATTCAAAATCATCGTAATAGTAAGGACGTACTTTTCCTGCAAACCCAGATGCTTTGAACTGTTTTAGTTTTAGAGGGGTTGGTTGATTTGCAGGAACACTAACTCTAATCTGGAAATCGCTAACTCCTGGGGGAACTACTTCTATTGTCCCAACACGTCCTCTATTTTCAAAAGTGGGGTTATCGTTCGCATCATAGATCCGCCCAAACACATCAGCATCTACAACAGTTTTGCCAGATATATTTTTTGCTTTACCTTTAATGGTAAAACAGTTGGCAGGTCTAATATCACCACTCGTAACGCTACCCGCAGCCTCATCTCCAGCACAAGGTTCATAAGAAAGATTAGACAGCTTAATTGAAGTCATTGCCTCTGCTGGGGGAGTTATAATCCAGCTACCTATCCAGAGAAGACTCGAAACTAAAAGTACTGTTAAAAATCGAAGCCTCATAAATAATACTTGTTTCTAATGATTTTTCTATTGTTTTAGCTTAACTTGAATCGACAGCAGGATGGAGATTAAACATTTTAAACATTACAAAGTAAAATTTTGCCTAAAAAAAACTTGGCTGAAAACCAAGTAGAGGAATGGGAGTTTAATTTTTTTGGCGGCGCGTTTTCAATCAACTAAGGTAATGATTATTGACCAGCACAGGGATTCTCAGCCGCACAGGGATTCTCAGCCGCACAAGGATTCTCAGCCGCACAGGGGTTCTCAGCCGCACAGGGGTTCTCAGCTGCACAGGGGTTCTCAGCTGCACAGGGGTTTTCAGCCGCACAGGGGTTTTCAGCCGCACAGGGGTTTTCAGCCGCACAGGGATTTCCAGCAACTACAGTGGAAACTGAATTATCAAATTCAGAGGCGACAGAAATATCAGAGAATAAAGCAGTACCACCGATAGTTAAAATAGAAGCAGCAGCGATCGTAGCAATATATTTAAGCTTCATGATTTCAGTTGAGTTGTGATTATTTTTTTACTTGGTTGGTTGACATTAATCATCTAACTCGTTGAATCTGAGATTTATCTGAGATTTATATTTGCAGTAGCTAAGAATTATCGGAGGATTAATCTTAGAAAAAAATCATTTGTTCTTTAGGCTAGAGACTCTAAGCTATAAGTAAGTTTATTTATATATACGCTTCGATAGTTATATTAAGTTCAGAAACAGAATAATTTTCCAAGCGATTACCGACAAACATAGCCTGCTAAACATCATGTCCTATAATCCTTCAATCAATGCTAGCAACACTATTATTGAAGCTAACCCAGACTGTGAAAACTGGATTGTTCACAACGATAGTCAACGGGAAGCTTATTATCCCAAGGAAACAGAATTGCCTGCAGATCCCTACAGACTATATCGCTTTCTAACCGATTTAGATGAAATTTTGCTAAATATTCCCCATGATAGCGATCGCCTTAAAGCAATCATGCCTTTAGTCAGACATTTGCTAACCAGTTCATATTGGCTACAAATGGAATACGATCAACCCTCACCAAAAACTGGTTGGTCAGTGAAAATGCTCTATCGTGAACCAGACTATCCTTTGACAGTGCAAATGGTAGCTTGGCAACCAGGGGGAGTATCGACTATTCATAATCATGCTAGTTGGGGGGTAGTTGCTTTAATTAGTGGCTCAGAAAAGAACCGCTTTTGGCGGCGAGCGCCTACTCCTGAATTTCCCGATCGCTTGGAGTTAGTCGGAGAGCAAACCTTGCAACCTGGAGCTATTATTGGTTTTATGCCTGAGGCGATCCATAGCATCGAAGCTCTTGGCGACGAACCAACTATTACTTTTAATCTTTACGGAAAAACTAACTACAAACAACGCTATCAATTCGATAACACTAACCACACTGCCAAAAACTTTTAGGCGTTGGTGATTTAATGTATGAAACTGATAGTAATACTGTTCGTAGCTTTTAGCTGCAGCCTGCTTCGCAGGCAAGCGTCACACTTTCGCGACTTGGGCGCTTCACGCCCTGCGCTCTTAGCTCTTAGCTTTCGATCCTCATCTTTCATTTGATGATTTTAGTAATCATACCCTGATTCACCAACGCCAACTTTTAATTTCCTGATTCATTTTCCGATTCAAATTTCAGGGTTAAATCTGGACAGTGAACTACCGCCCAGATTTAAATTAAGCACTTAACCAATTTTTAATAATTCCACATCAAAAATTAAAGTTGCATTAGGGGGAATTACACCACCTGCACCTCTTGCACCGTAACCTAATTCTGGAGGAATAATCAGAGTGCGTCTTCCACCAACTTTCATATCGGCAACTCCTTCATCCCAACCTTTGATCACTTGACCAACACCAATCTTGAAAGAAAAAGGACGATTGCGATCGCGAGAGCTATCAAACTTGCTGCCGTCTTCCAAAGTGCCTGTGTAATGTACTGTTACATTTTGACCTTTTTGGGGGGATGCACCATCACCTTCTTGAACCACGATATATTTTAAACCTGATTCTGTAGTTTGAGCGTTGGATAAATCCATGGATTTATTTTCCTCTTCTGAAATATTATTCTGAGCGATTATCTGGGGAGAACTAGTAGGAGACTGCTGTATCTCCGAAGCGATCGCCTTTTGTGCAGGACTATTGCCCATAAAGGCAGAAAAGATTAATACCGATCCGCAAATAACAACTACAGCAATACTAATCAAGATTTCGTTACTCAATTTTTTGACCACCTTTTACTGTATCCTTGTTAAAAATTACTCCAGAGCCATTGTACATTTATTGGGAAAGATGAGAGGGATAAAGTTAGTCGTCCGTTGTTAATTGTTGATCTAGTTCTTTGTCTGGTTGTTCGTCTGGTTGTTCGTCTGGTTGTTTATCTAATGGTTCATCGTTTTTATGGCTTTGCAAGATAATTATTTGATCGCCGATTACGGGATTACGAGCAACTAATGTTCCTTGAGAGTCTTGGAGTTCTAGTTTGCTGAAATTGAGCTGACGAGAGCGTTCTAAAATATCGTTGGCTAGTTTATTTTGACGAGATTCATTTAACTCGTACCAGTTATCTTTTACTTTTACTAAAAGGCTGCTTTTAGCTAAATCCACTTTAATAAAATCAACAAGATCGGTAGGAGAATCCTTAATTAGTTCTAAAACTTTGGTTTGTAAGGCAGCAATCAGGGTTTGTTCGGGGGTAAAACTTAACTCTGGTTCAATTGTTGCCACTTTTAAGTTTTTGACTTTTCCTGGGTATGCTAAATCTTCAGGAATAGAAATATCATTATCAGAAGTTTCCAATTCTGGATTAGCTACTTCTGGTTCTGTGGGCAGATTTTCTGCCACAATATTGACCTGGGGGTTAGTTTCAGAATCAATTACAGAGGGTTCTGTCGCTTCTAGATCGGGGTTAGATTCATTGACGATCGCAATCTCTGTCGGTACTGATTCAGGGTTAGGAGAAAGAGTAACTTGCTGTCTTGGTAACCATAACCAAAATACTGCTCCTAACGCTATGGCGATCGCAGTAACTCCCAGAGCAATTAAGCCTAAATTTCTCTTTTTTTGCTCTTTTACAACAGGTTGTGGCTCAACTGGCTCAACTGGCTCAGGAGGGATGACAAGAGGAGTGTTAGGTTCAACTGCTGTTCCTTCTGGTTCTGATTTAGCATTTGTGCCAGAGGTATCTGGCTCTTGGGGAGTAGAATTTGGCGTATCAGGTGAGGGAGTTACCACCGCTTCTGCTAACTCTTGAGTAGTAGTTACCAGAGTGTTAATTGAGGTAGAAGAGGGTAATTTATTCGCAGAAGTCTGACTAATTCCCTTGATTGTTTCCTCAAGTCGATCGATACTATCGTTTAACAGTTTAAGAGTTTCAATTTTAGATAAAGATGGCGAATCACTAGATTCTGCTGCTTGTTGATTAGTTTTTGGAGACTGTTCTCGATTTTCTGCTGATTCCATAACCTTAAAATGTTATTGCGGAAGAAAATATATGAGGTTGTAATAGGACAATTTTACTGCACTGGTAGATTCTGATTAATCTTTGCCATATATCTCATGGCATTAGGGACTTTCCACAACTAAATACTGGTTTTTCGCGCTACTCTATATTGAAATTGCCTCATAATTTCTTATTATTTAAGTCAAACTCTTAATTTAAGCGAGTGAACAAGATTCCACCAGTCGATTTAACTCGGCAATATGAAATAATTAAAGAAGAAGCTAACTTAGCTGTTCTCGAAATTCTTAAGTCTGGTCGTTATATAGGCGGAGAAGCCGTTGCTACTTTTGAGCAACAATTTGCTAATTATATTGGTGTAGCTGAATGCGTTAGTTGTAATTCTGGTACGGATGCTCTATTTTTAGCCCTGAAAGCTTTGAATATTGGGGTAGGAGATGAAGTAATTACCAGTCCGTTTACCTTTTTCGCCACTGCGGAGGTGATTACTAGGGTAGGAGCAAAGCCTATATTTGTTGATATCGATCTTAATACATTTAACTTTAATTTAGCCCAGGTTGAACAAGCAATTACATCTAAGACTAAAGCAATTATTCCTGTTCATCTTTTTGGACAACCTGTAGATATGAGCAAGCTAATGGCGATCGCCAAATCTCATAATTTATATGTCATTGAAGACTGCGCTCAAGCTACTGGTGCTGCCTGGGATCAAAATAAGGTGGGTAGTATTGGTCATGTGGGTTGTTTTAGCTTTTTCCCGACTAAGAATCTGGGTGCCTGTGGGGACGGTGGTGCAATTACAACGAATGATAAAGCGATCGCCAAACAAATGAGAATCCTCAAAGAACATGGTTCTCCTACTCGCTACCGCCACGACTTTATAGGCATTAATAGTCGTATAGATGCGATTCAAGCAGTTATTCTAACTTTTAAGCTACGTCATCTTGATTTTTGGAACGAACAACGTCAACAAGCAGCAAAATACTATCAAGAACTTTTGCAGTCTGTTAACTCTCTTAAATTGCCCCAGGCTATAGAAGGGGGAGATAGTGTCTGGAATCAATATACAATCTGTATTGCCGAGCGACAAAAAGCAGAAAGCGATCGTGGCAATTATTCTTTTACTTTACGGGATCAAATCCGCAAGCAACTACAAGATAAAGGCGTAGTTTCCCTGGTTTACTATCCGATCCCACTGCATTTACAGCCTGTATATCAAAATTTGGGCTATCAAGAAGGGCAGCTTCCCATAGTGGAACAAGCTGCCCGAGAAGTATTATCTTTACCGATATTTCCTGGGATCTCTGAAGCCGAACAAGAACAGGTTGCCTACGCTCTTAAGGATTGCTTGCTAGAGATTGAAGAAAACAATGTTTAGTTTTAGGCTATGAGTCTGGAGTTAATTTTCCAAATGAATTTCAAATTAATTTAAAACTCAAAATTCAAAATTCAAGATTCAACATTACCAACTAATGATTGATGCTTATTTAAAGCCTCAACTAAACTACGAACAGCAGCAACCATAGCCACTTCGCTATCTAGCTGATTAATTGCTGAACCAACGCCAACACCTGAAGCACCAGCAGCGATCGCCATAGGAACAGTTACGCTGGATAATCCAGAAGCGCACAGCACTGGGACATCTATGGCATGAGAAATACTATGAGCCGCGGCTAAAGTTGGGGCAGCTTTTTCAATTAATCCCCTAATGCCAGGACTAGTCGGCTGAATACTTGTGCCACCTTCAGTTTGAATAATATCTGCCCCAGCCTGGACTAATTGTTCTGCTAACTGGACTTGTTCATCTAAAGCCAAAATGTGGGGGACAGTCACAGAAAGAGTAATTTTGGGTAGCAAAGAACGGGTTTGCTGGGTTAACTCTAAAACTTCTGGGGCTTCAAATCGTCTTCCTTGGTTATAAAAGCTATCGAAATTACCAATTTCGATCAAATCAGCACCAGCGTTAACCGCACTGACAAATAATTTTGGATCAACTGCTGAAACGCAAATGGGCAAATCGATCAAATTGCGAATTGTCTCTACCAACGTAGGCTTGGCAGCAATATCAACAAAGGTTGCACCACCAGCTTCGGCGGCTTTAACTACTGCTGTTACTCGCTCGATATCGAAATTGTTTAAGCCACTAATTACCTTAAGAGCATTTCTTAGAGTTAAGGATTGGGCTAGCTGAGGATGTATTGTCATATTTACTTCCTTAGATTTTGAAGTCAGGATTCTTTAAGATCTCAATTAGATTATCTTAAGACCTAGTCTGCATTTAATTCGACTGACTCTGATGATTTGTAGGAAAGTTTTGGCAAAAGTTGCTGTTGTTGTTTTAAGTTGGTTAACTTTTGCAGTAGCATATCGATTTCTGCTTCTAGATGCAGATATTTGACTTGCTGATCTGTCTGATAGTATCGAGTTTTCTGGGGTTGAGTGGATAAGAGTGTTGCCATAAAAACTTGTTATTAATTTTGTTTTGTTGTACCAATTTGCAATCTTAACTTAAAGAAAGCATATTTTGTGGATCATAATCTTTAGATTGGCAATCAACTGTGATCGTTTACACTATTGATCGTGGTATGTTCCCTTTAACTGTCAATAATTATGGCTATTTTTGGCGATAAAGTGGCAATTTATGGAGGTTTTCCTGGTTTAATTTCATCTAGGGTAGTTTATACCCACGTATATTTACAGATGAACTAAGATTAAATTAAAAAGATAAATATAAAGATGAGTTTACTGTCTAAAGGTTTTGAAGTAGAAATGTACACTGGCACTCCGAAAGGGGACATTGTCGGGTTGTCAGATAAAATCGTCCAAGCTTTAGATGGTTTTGTTCGTGAACCTGATAGTCGCAATGTTGAATATACAACAGCACCTTTCTGTGGTTACGATCGCTTGCTATGTGCCTTACTCAAACCTAGACAAGCCTTAAGGGGTTATCTTCAAACCTTAGGAAACTACACCATCATCCCAGGTAGTACTATGTCCTTGGGCGGAAGCGATCGCTTTTATCGTTCCGATCCCCATAATCCTTATCATGCCTATATTGAAAAAACTTATGGGACTAAGGTCGTTACTGCCAGCATTCATATTAATGTGGGGGTTAGCGATCCTGAACTACTAATCAAAGCCTGTCGTCTAGTCCGAGTAGAAGCTCCTCTATATTTGGCTCTTAGTGCCTCTTCTCCCTTTATTGATGGTAAGTTTACAGGCAACCATTCAACACGGTGGCAAATGTTCCCTAAGACTCCTCAAAATGTCCCCCTGTTTGAAAGTCATTATCACTTTATTCGTTGGACAGAAGAACAACTAGCGGCAAAAACTATGCGTAATGTACGCCATCTCTGGAGTTCTGTTCGACCAAATGGCGATCGCCGTCCCTATAATCTCAACCGTTTAGAATTGAGAATCTGTGATTTAGTAGTCGATCCCCTGGCTCTTTTGGCAATTACTGCTCTACTAGAAGCTAGAATTATGCAGATGATAGCTAATCCAGAACTCGATCCTCTACAACAAAGTCAGTTATCTACTAACGATCTGGGATCACAGTTAGTTGCCCTGACTGACGAAAATGAAGATGCTGCCGCACGCCATAGTTTAGACGCCGAGTTACGCCATTGGCAGGATGGTAGAAAGATTTTGGCACGGGATTGGATTAATGAAATTTACGATCAGGTATATCCCATTGCCAGACGACAAGGTTTTAGTTGTTTTCTCTCTCCCCTCAAAAAGATTCTCCGTCTCGGAAATACAGCCCAGCAATGGCTAGAACTACATCGTCAGGGAATACAACCGCCAGCAATTATTCAACGAGATATTGAAAAGATCACCCAACAAGAAAGAGATTTAGAATATGCGGTGTGCCAATCTGCTTTAATAGCCTGATAAAGTTTGGTAGTAAGACACTCATTATTTTTTAGTTCTTAAAATGGTTCGCGTTGTTCTGGTTCATCCTGAAATCCCGCCGAATACTGGTAATATTGCCCGTACTTGTGCTGCCACTAAAACAGAGTTACACTTAGTTGCACCATTGGGATTTGAAATAAGCGATCGCTATCTCAAGCGCGCAGGGCTAGACTATTGGCCTTATGTAGATTTACACTACCATGAGAATTTAGCTGCTTTCTGGCAAGAGCATCAACAAAAGGGAGGCAGATTAATTGGCTTTAGCGTTCGCGGTAGCAGTAATTATTTAAGCTGTGAATATCAGGAGACAGATTGGCTGCTTTTTGGTCGTGAAACCGCAGGTTTACCCCCAGAAGTTATCAATGCTTGCGACGAGCGGGTGCATATCAAAATTGCTGAGCCTAATGTACGTAGTTTAAATCTTTCTGTTAGTGTGGCGATCGGATTATTTGAAGCTATCCGTCAAGGAAATAAGCAGGGATAAAAAAATGCCAATATTTAATGCCAATATTTGATTTAAATTCAGCTGTAGTTATCTTATATACCTGAAGAAATACCTGAATTTTCCCCCTAGTGCTAACCAAAAGATAGAAGCAAAATATTAACAACATACTTTCGGCTAGTCTATTTATACTATCAAAGTGTTGTATTATTTGAGTAGCATAAATGTGCTGTTTAAAATCGAGAGGAAAGTTGGGGATTGATCTGCCTTTGAGGAAGACAAACGCTCCACACAGCAGCTCACGTTAATTGTTAACTTCAGAAAAGTATATGATTTTTTGGTGCTACAATTTGACGGGTGAAAAGTAGGATAAGAAGAAAATAAGATCTTCCTACCCTTAGAATTTACATTTTTATTGTAAAAAAACAGATCATTGGCTAATTACCACACTTGTTTAAAATTGCGTTTTACGCTAACCTTCCATAGAAAATAAGTGGAAATAATCTTTGTGCGCCAATTTTTATCTAAATTGATAAAAAATTTGTCTCATAAATCTTCAAAATAACTTGGCTGGCTCAGTTTCGCTAATAACTCAAAGTTTTAGCAAAGCAAAAATCAATAAACACTATTAATTAATACCAAGCAAAAATAATTTAGATGAGTCATATGCCCCATAAGAATGCTTTATCTCTCTTTGAGAAAAACTTAGACATCAATAATACTTCAGACCATCAGTCTCAATCAAAAAGACATAAAACCTCTAAACCTGGCGATCGCTATAAGAAGATGTTAGGTGTAACTGTTTCTCTGGCGATGGCGGCAATGTCTCTATCCATTTCTAGTCCTTCAGCTATTGCCGAAGATTTAGCAAGACAGCCCAAAACTAGAGAAGGGGAGGTTAAGAATTCAATTTTCTCCTCACAAACCGATCAAAACACTGCTAGTTGGCAAACCCAATCTTCCACAATTTTGCCCCCCGTCTTAAGTTTAATTACTTCTTTCAAAACTCGGTTGGTCAAATCTGTAGTTCACCCAAAAAACACTCAGTCTGAAAGTGTTTTTTCGCCTGGAGAAACAAATAAGAGTTTGGCTTCAAATCTTGTTCCTACTTACCTCACTCAAGCACAAATTGATTCTGAGCAAAATTTTCCAACTAAAACCAATATCTCTTCTATCTCTTCCTCAGATTTATTTTCTGCTCCCAAAGCTTCAGTGACCAAGCCCAAGCCAGAAATTTACACAGTAAAAGTAGGAGACACTATTAATCAGATTGCTAAAAAGTATCAAATATCTCGTGACGAGCTAATTAAACTGAACAACATCAAAAACTCTAACGTTATTTTGGTCAATCAACAGCTTAAGATTCCGCCACAAATATCGCCACAGATATTAGATAGTTCTGCCACAAATGCCAATACATACCAACAGAAAGTAACCTTTACCTCTGACTTAGCAGAAAATACAAAGTTCCAATCATCTTTATCAGCAATTTCACCTAGTGTTCTAGCTAATGCCCAAGATTCTAGTCCTTCCTCAAATTCATTGAAACAGTCTGGGGTAAATCAGTCCTTAGAATCATCTAATAATTATTATGTTGCTAAACTGAGAGCAGAAATGAATCAGATTAGTCCTCAGTCTCAAGATAAAATTAGACAGGGGAATGCCAATAATAATCTCAATAATAGAGCCAACTTAAGTTTATCTAATGTATCCTCTGTAAATGCTGCTGATACTTCTGTTGCACCTACCAAAACTCAATATAAAAGTACTTCTATCCAAACAGCCAGTGTTGAGCAGGTCAATGCTTCTAGCTCTAATACCTCTAATCATCTAGAAGTGGGTTCGTTAGGAGAAAAAATAGCTTCTCTACAACTACCTCCTTTATCTTCTTCAGAACAATATTTACCCAATGCTTTTGACGGTTATAGTTGGCCAGCTAAAGGGATATTAACTTCTGGTTTTGGGTGGCGTTGGGGACGACTCCATGGAGGAATCGATATTGCTGGTCCTGTTGGTACACCAGTACTAGCAGCAGCATCAGGGGAAGTTGTTACTGCTGGGTGGAATAATGGTGGCTATGGCAATCTAGTCGAAATTAGGCATTCAGATGATAGTGTTACTCTGTATGCCCACAATAATAGAATTTTGGTTAATCTTGGTCAAAGAGTTAATCAAGGGGATCAGATAGCTGAGATGGGTAGTACGGGTTATAGTACAGGTTCTCATTTACATTTTGAGATTCATCCGAAGGGGGGAGGACCAGTGAATCCTATGGCACTGTTAAGCAGCAAATAAATCAGGTAATTGATACTCTTAAATATACAGTAGGTTGTGATTGGATAGACTACACTGACCAATTTAGGTAATAGTCAATTAGAATCTTGTCTTTAAGAGGCTCTACCTACGTGAATATTTTTAACTCGGACTGGCACACAAGCATGAGTCATCTGAGCAATTTGCATTGGTTCACCTTTGCCACACATATTTGTGCCACATTGGACTAATTCTGATTCTCCACCAAGGGCATCAACACTATTCCAAAAGTCGGTAGTCATGCTATGATAAGTAACATTTTTGAGCATTCCTGTAATCTTACCTTGTTTGATTTTCCAGAAAGCGTCTCCACCAAATTGAAAGTTACGTCTTTGTTGATCAATAGAATAGCTACCAATACCGTCAATTAAAATGCCGTCTTCGGTATCAGCAATCATTTCTGCTAAAGTTGCTGTGTGGCTATCTCCCACTTTACCTGGTTCTAAGCCCAAATTAGGAATACGTACCATGGGCGTACTTGACCAACTGTCAGCATAAGCACTACCGTTACTGCTACCACGCCCTAGACGATAAGCTGTTTCTCGATCTGTTAGATAGTCGTTGAGAATACCATCTTTGACGACGTACCACTGTTGAGCAGGTACACCTTCGTCATCATAAGCCATAGTACTACGACCTTGGGGTTGAGTGCGATCGGCGACAAAGTTTACCCAAGGAGCAGCATATTGTAGTTTATGGAGTTGATCGGTAGTAGCAAAACTTGTTCCTGCGAAGTTAGCTTCGTAACCATATACCCGATCTAATTCTGTGGGATGTCCTACAGATTCGTGGATAGTAAGAAAAAGATTGCTTGGTTTTAGAATCAGGGTGGTATTACCTTCGGTATCTAATTCTGGGGCATTGACTTTTTCAATGGCTTCGTGAGCAACTCGTTCAATATTCCCCAGCAAGTCGGCGGTGTCGATATGTTCATAACCAATATTGAGGGGTGGGCGTTCATAATTTCTACTTTTGGCATCTCCATTGGCGATCGCCGTACACCCCATGCCAGGATAACTACGATAAATAGTTTGCTCAATTACCGAACCAACAGTAGAGGCAAACAATTTATCTGTTTGAGTAAAACTAAGAAAAGAATAGGCTTTTTTGATGCCTTGCTCCCCATAAGCCAGAAATTGCTCGTTGATGTTTAATAGTAGTTCGGCTTTTTCTTGAATTGGAACTGTAAATGGATCGATGGTGATCGGGGTAACGTATTTATCCTGGTAAGCTTTTACAGGCACTAGTTTGACTGGCTCTTGTTGCGTTAGACGACTTCCTTTAGCTGTTTCTACTGCTAGATGAACAATTCTGCTAATTTCTTCTGGAATAAGACGATGGGAGGCTACAAAACCCCAAGCACCGTCAAGCAATACTCGGATGCCAAAACCAGAACTAACATTATCTGATAATCGGCTCAAAGAGCGATCGCTGGCTGATAAACGTTGCTGGCGATCGTTACAGATGCGAATATCACCATATTCACAACCAGCTTGTTTGATTAGGTCTATTGCCAGAGTAGCTAATTCTTTAGTCGTTGTGTGTGCAGGAGCTTGTACCATGTGAGCTTGTTTTAATATCTTAATGATTAACTTAGCTTTATTGTAGATAAAAGCTAATTGCTAAAGCTTCAATTAAATTCAATTAAGCAAGTTGCCTGAGATTTATCAGAAAGCTTTCATCATATTTTAAGGATCATAAGTCATATTTGAAGTAGTTAAGTAACTAATTTAAATTAACTTATATAAACCTAATGAAACTTGCTGACGTAACTAAACGATTAGCTACTAAAAAACAACAATTAGAAATTGTCAACTTAAAATCAAGTCATAATAAAGCAAAGTTACTAGCTTCATCCAATAAAGTGCGAAAAATATTAGATACTGCTTCGCTTAAAGTAAGGTTAACTGTAGGTATTGCTGCAGTGGCGGCAATTGGATTAGGTAGCCTGGCTGCTTGGACAAGTATGAGAATGCAACATATTTTAGTCTCTACCCACAAGGAAAATATGAAAGAGATTGTAGCCCGTTTTCCTATGGATGTAGAAATATACAGTGAAATGGTTTCTGTTCGAGAAGGAGCGCAGCGAGCGATCGCCAGCTTATCTACTTCCAATAAGCCGATCTGGATTAAAAACTCCGAAGGTGAAGTTCTTGCTAAATCTCAGACTTTAAATAAAGCCGAAATAGGCAATGTTCTCTTGGCTGTCGATAATGTACCTCTGATTCCTCAAGTAAAAGATTTAAATGGTAGCTATTGGTTGATGTGTGCCACACCACTACGGGTTAATAATACCGATCTAGGAATGCTCTATTTAGCACACAACATTACTAAAGACCAAATCATGTTCTTAAATTTGATTCGCGGTTTGGCTCTAGCTACGGTAATTGCGATCGCCATAATGACTACAGTAATTGCAGTTTATATCGACCGTTCAATGCGACCCCTTAAAAAGATCGGACAGCTAACGGCAACTATTTCCGCCGATAAATTAGACCAAGCACATATTCATTTAGAGCAAGCTCCCAGCGAAGTTAAAGAATTGGCGGAAACTTTCGATAAAATGTTGGTTCGACTGGCAGAAGCCTGGGAACACCAGCGGGAATTATTAAGTAATGTTTCCCATGAATTGCGCACTCCCTTAACAATTATTTCTGGTTACATTCAAAGTATCTTAAGACGGAGTGATAACCTGACAGAAATTCAAACCGAAGCCTTGATGACTGCTGCCTCAGAAGCTAATCGCACCGTTCAACTGTTACAAGATTTGTTAGATCTAGCACGATTGGACAGTGGCAGGTTGCAGTTTCAAATAGAAACGATTATTCTCAACGATTTGCTCCAGGAAGTAATTGGGATGGCGGAGCAATACAGCGAGCGAACTATTACTCTAGAAGCGGAACCCAAGCCAGTCGCCATCAAAGCGGATAACCATCGCCTCAAGCAAGTCTTATTAAATTTAATCGATAATGCCGTCAAATATTCTGCGCCTCAAACCCCCGTAGCTTTAAAATTATCGGAGCAAAACGATCGGGCAAAGATTCAAGTTTGCGATCGCGGTGTCGGTATTCCTTTGCAGCAACAAAACCGTATTTTTGAACGTTTTTTCCGTGTCGATGAATCTCGTAACCGCGCAGGGGGTACGGGATTGGGACTATCGATTGTCAAAACTTTGGTTGAAGGAATGGGAGGCAATATTTCGGTGCGCTCGCAACTTAATGAAGGTAGTACTTTTACAATTAGCTTCTCTACTTCTTTACGCTCCTAATACCCTGTCTCCTGAAACTTTTTGTAGATACTACAAAGATTTTTTCTCCTCTAGCGAGCGAATCGAAAATTGAGGAGGATTAGGATTTACCTGGGGGACGATCGAGCAGATGATAATTAAACTAACTAAGATTATTGTGCCTTTAATTCCTCCTTTAATCTGCCACTGAAAATATTTTTGAGTCAATTTATCGGTTGAGGGCAATAACATCAAACCGATTAAGAAAAATAAACTGGCGATCGCAATATAAGGAGGCGGATTCATCAACGCACCAAAAGCAGCCATGAGAAATAAAGTTCCTACAAACCAATTGAAACGAGAAATCATTGATACTATTTTTTTGGTCAACACATTCTTATGATTCCCCAGCCAATCCAAAATATAGTCAGTGTTTATTTCATTTATCTTAGTGTAAGGTGGGCGTTGGTGAATTTGGGTACGATTTAGGACTAAAGCGATCGCTCTATAGGTGAATGCCTTTCAACAGTAGTAGATTAAGTCACGATCTCAGCTAATGCTGGCTTAAGTTCGGCATACTGATAATCAAAGCCCGTAGCTTGGGTTTTTTTGGGTAACACCTGCTGTCCTTCCAAAACGACGATTGCACCATCGCCTAACAAAATTTCTAAGACAAAATCGGGAACGGGTAGCCAAGAAGGGCGATTCATTACCTCTCCCAAAGTCTGACATAGTTGATTCATCCTCACGGGATGGGGAGCGGTAGCATTATATACCCCAGACATATTAGAATCTTGAATTGCTCGTGCGATCAAACTGACGAGATCGTCGCGGTGTATCCAAGAAAACCACTG